>JAIYBI010000516.1 GCA_027488595.1 Opitutaceae bacterium
ACCGGCGTCTTCAAGGAGCGCCTTGACCGAAGGGGAGCGTGCCATGCCCAGCGCTTCTTCATCCCATTCGCCGCAATCGAGCAGGGCGCGCACCATCTGGTCACGTCCATCCCGCGCGGCCCGTTGCAAAGGGGGAAGCTCGTTCGCATCCCACTTCCCCCAGCGACCCCCTTTGGCATAAATATAAGGCACGTTTTTGGAAGCGTCGGCACTGACTGCCCAGTCCAGCACGGAATCTCTCTCGCCGCTTAGGGCATTGAAATCTGCGCCGGCTTCAAAAAGCACTTCGAGCACGGCGACATTGTCGTCCCGGGTTGCGGCGACTTGTGCCACGGTTCGCATGTCGGCGTCGGCCCGGACACGGTGGTCGGCGCCAGCCTTTAAAAGGCGACGAACCAGAGTGGGATTTTGGCTGAACGCGGCTTGGAACAGTGGCGTGGGCCCGTTGCCTTCGCGCAGGTTTACGGAAGCCCCGGCCGCAAGCATCGCTTCGACCAATCCTTCGAGTCGGTTGGCGGCGGCAAAGGCCAGCGGCGTCTGGCCGCCGGAAGTCAGCACGTTGAGGGGTGCGCCGGCGGCGATCAGGCGGCGCGCGAAGGCGTCCGCCTTTTCGCTCGCCGCGTGATGAAGCAAACTCCAACGCTTCGCATCGCGGTAGCGGAGCGCCTCGGGGGTGAGGGTAGCCTTCGCCAGGAAGGTGGAATCACCACGCAAAAGGGCGGCCACCATCGTGGCGCCGTCGGGCGCTTGCCCGGACGTGGCGGGCGAAGAACCTTCACCCGCAGCAAGGCTCGCGAGGCGGGGATTCGCGTTGAGCAAGCGCTTGGTCGGCGTGCCTTGAAAGTGGCCGCAATCAAGATTCGCGCCGGCATTCACGAGAGCGGACACCCCCGCGTCCCACTCCATCAGGATCGCGCGAACCAGCGGGGTGCGACCGTCCTTATCGGCGCGGTCGATCGCAGGTTGGCCAAAGATATCCTTCAGGCCAAGGTCGATGAGTTGTTTCAGGGCCTGGATAGATTCCTGTTCTTTTTCACGCACTTGGTCCGCCCTCCGCGCAGACCCCGGGGAAGACGTCCCGGCGGCGTTTGGGCCAACCATCTGCTTCTCGCGTTTCCTGAATTCTTGACGGAAAGTTTCGCGCCTAAAAAAAGCTATAAAGGGATCATAAGAATCATCGGAAAGCACCCGGGCCCCGGCTTGGTCGAGACGGCGATACAGTTGAAGTTCGGCGTCGTTCAGCTTGCCAAGACGTGTCCACAATGAGCCGAAGACCCAATGATCGGGCTCGTTCGACGGCACGACTCCGGTGTCGAGCAAACGGACGGCCAACTCGATTCTCCCATGCGTAACCGCCAAGCAAAGAAGGGCCTGGCCCGCTTGGTCGGGTGGGTCTTGTATGGAACGCATCGAGGAAACTCTCGTGGCGATGCCCACGGAGAGGTCGGCACCGCCGGCGAGGAGACGATCCACTTCCGCCCAGTCCTGGCGTTGGGCGGCGGCCAAAATGGGAATCGGAGAAATCGACGCGCCGACCGGCGGCGGCGAGATCGACTGCGGTAAAGCGCTTGGTGGAAATGAGGGGAAATTTGGGGGCGGGAGGGAGGGAAAATTCGCCGTTTGGAGCGACTGCGTGGATTTGGTGGCGATTCGTTCATTTCCATCGTCGAGGTGCTCGGTCTGCTTCCACGATTCGGAGCCCGGGACCCCCAGCGTCACGGTTTTCAAAACACGGGGAGTTCGCTCTTGGACGGACAATCCGCGACGCTCGGTCGGACCCGAGCGGGGGTGGGATCGGGGCGGGGCGGGCGCTTGGTAGAGCGCGGGGCCAGCGGTCCGTATCAGCGTGTTTATGTCATCGCGCCAGCCTACGGGACACGTGAGCAATCCGGTGAAAAGTTGGCCTTCACCCGGTTTGCCCGGTTCACGCATCTCGTTGCCCAAAGCCAGCACGGCCATGGGCCAGATTTTTTTCACCAGGTCCAGGTCCTTGTCCTCGGGATACATCAGGATTATACGTAACCAGTCGTCCAGCATCGGGCCAAAGGGTCGGGCGAGTTCCTCGGGAAGGTTGACCAGAGTCTCAACACCGGCGGCCATGCGCCGTTTTTGGAAACTGGCCGGAACATACCCTTGGGGAAATGCGAAGGATTCGGCGTAGAGGCGCCAATCGACGCGCTGGTCTGGGCGAAGCCAAAAGCGGTCCACCATTGTGCAGTAGCGCTGACGCATGACCGCCTTGGTGGGCTCATCGGAGGCGGCAACATCGAAGACCGCTCGCAGCTCCTGAATTTCGCGGTCCTCCAAGGCGAAAAATGCGGCGGCGGCGAGCAGGTCTCGAATAGGTATGAGCTGCTCGCGCTTGTCGCGTGCGTAGAAGAGAATGAAATCGTGGGCGATGTTGAAGCGGTCGGTCGTTTCGGAAAACCCAGCCGTGCGCCAAAGCGTCCGGGCCTTGGCGAGAAAGCTGCGCGCCACCTCGAGTCGTTCCGCCGGACTCGGAACGGATGCGGCGGCGTCCAGGTCGGCCTGCATCGATTGCATGATCGCGCCGAAAGCCCCGGATGCGGGCGCGGACAATGCATGGGTGCGCACCGGCAATCCAGGCCGCCAGTGATGGAGCACGGGGTCGCCCTCCGGACTTGGGGCGATCCACACATAGACATCGGCGGCCACCGACCAAGGGGACGGCGTGGACTCGGTATAGCCGAGCAGATGGAGCAAGCTCTCGGCCTCCGCCGCAGCCCCGGGCACGAGATCGAGCCAGCGAAATCCGGCCAGGCGAGCCGACTCGGCCAGGTGGTCGAGCGTCGCCTTGTCCACGGCTTCACGAGAGGAGGAAATCAGCGCGGCGACCGGTTGCCCCCGCCATTGTGTCAGACGCTCGCCGGCGGTCCCCAGCAGTTCGCGCGTGGCAACGACGATAGATTCGACATCCGTTTCCGGCGGCGACCGATACCAGGTTCCGGTGGGACGTATGCCGAGGAGGACTTTGCGTTCGGCGAGCAACTCGGCGCGGGCGGTTTCGATGACTGCCACCCGGCACCAGGGATGCTCAAGCCCGGGATCGCTCACCGTGCATTCGATAACGAGGTCGGCTCGGGCGAGGGCACCGATCCGCAAGGCCTCGGCGCGACCCGCCGTGAGTGAGCCCTTGAGTGTCCATTCCGTCTCGATCAACGACAGCCGGGCGCGCTCGACCAGCTCCCAGCGCGTATCGCCGGAGAGGCGCACCGCGAGCAAATCGGCGAACGCGAGCCCCTGGTCCAATCCATCATCGGGCCCGGGTGGTATGATGGGGGAGATCGCGACGCGCTGCGGTGGGGCGGACTCGATGGCGGCGACGGCGATGGAGGCGAGAGCGAGCCAGACCACCGCGATGATCGCGTTCGAAAAGAAACGGAAATTCATAGAAATTGGTCAAAGGCGAATGACCGAGGTGTAGGTGAACTAAACCGCGTTTACGCAGGACTATCGCGCGATTTTCGTCACAAGTTGGTCGGCGAGTTTGAGGGCGGCGGATTCGAGGGCTTTTTTGCCGGCGATGTGTTCGGCGATGTCCACCGCGACGTCCATCTGGCGGTCGCTGGCGAGGAGTTTGCCGGAAGCATCCTTCACCGTGACCTCGATACGGGCGCGGCAGGAGACGAGGTTGCCGCGGCGCATGCCAAACTCGCTAAACGCCTCGCCGGTGATCGTCACGATGTCGGTGCGGCTGGCGGTCTTGTCGGCGGTGACGGTCTCGAAGCCGACTTCCTGGAGCGTCTTGAGCAGCTCGGTCTGGGCGGCGGGGTCGATCACTGGGCGGGCGAGATGTTGCTCGGGGATGATGACGACGATGGCGGGTAGTTTTTTGCCGGATACGAGTTTCTTGAGCCGCTCGATCCGGGACTCGGGGGACTCGACCT
>JAIYBI010000109.1 GCA_027488595.1 Opitutaceae bacterium
CAGCGATCAGCAGCGCGACGTAAGGGGCGAGGTAGAGAAAGGACATTTCTCCGCTTTCGGGGCCGCTCAGCTGCGCACTGTGCACGATGAAAAACGCAACCCCCATCGTGATCGCGCAGACCAAGGCGGCGAGGCGCGTGTAAGCGCCGACGACGAGCAGGGCGGGGGCGAGGACTTCGCCTATGATGGCGAGCACGAGGCTGGTGCTGGTGCCGACGCCGAGGGGATCGGCAAACTTGGCGCTCATTTCGCTGAAATTCATGAGCTTTCCCCAACCGTGCAGGACGAGCATCGCCCCGCCAAAAATCAGCCGCAGGAGCAGCAAGGCTAGGTCAGAGCTGCGCGGGAGGAAATCAAGCTGGAGAAACTTCTTCATGAACCCCACTCAGCAAAATGCGGGCCGTCGGATTCCATTTTGCCCAAGACGCACCGCAGATGAAGGCGACGCCCAAACCCAGGCGGACAGGAAATCGCCACCGTGCTGGCGGTGCTGAAATGGAAAAACCCTCCCTGAGAAAGTTTAGCGGCCAAGCAACCACGCGCCGAGCGGGCCTTGGTAGAAACCGAGCACGATCGAGGCGGTCGCCAGAGTGCCGAGCAGAACGCCGAAGGGCAGAGAGACGGCGGCGCGCACGGGGCGGGCGTCGGCGACGGAGTCAGCGGGGAGCGGCGGACGCCAATGGGCGAAGAAGGCGGCCTTGATCCAGCCGAAGTAGTAATAAATCGAGACGACCACGCCGACGACCGCGATGGCGAGCAGCCAGTAGAGCTCGGCTTTGAAGGCGACCATGAAGATGAAGAGCTTGCCCATGAAGCCAGCCAGCGGCGGGATGCCCGCGAGCGAGCCGAGGCCGATCGCGAGCACACCGGCGAGGAAGGGGTGGGTTTTGACGAGGTCCTGATAGTGGTCGAGCTCCTGGTCGGAGTCGTTGGAGCCGGCGAGGTGGGTCATGACGCCGAAGACGGCGAAGGAGGCGAGCAGGTAGGCGGCGAGATAGAAGAACACCGCACCGATGGCCTGCGAGCCGACGCCGGGGGTGAGGGCGGCGATGACGCCGAGCATCAGGTAGCCGGCGTGGGAAACACCGGAGAGGCCGATGAGACGCTTCACGTTGTGCTGGGTGAGCGCGGCGAAGTTGCCGAAGAGGATGGTGGCGCCCGCCATGATTGAGAGCACCGTGATCACGAGACCGGAGTAGGAGGAAAACACGCCGGCGAGGATCATCAGGAGCGCAAAGCCTGCGGCCTTGGACGCGACCGCGAGGAAGGCGGTGACGGGAGTAGGCGCGCCCTGATAGACATCGGGCACCCAGATTTGGAAGGGCACGGCGCCGATCTTGAAGGCGATGCCGGAGAGGACGAGCACGATGCCGACGGAGGCGAGGAAGTTGTCGGGATTGTGGGCGAGGAAAACGCGCAGGGCATCGAAATCCATCGGGTTAGTCGAGGACGCGTAGGCGGCCGGGTTACCCGCCACGCCGTAGAGCAAAACGATGCCGAAGAGCAGGAGGGCGGAACTGAGCGCGCCGAGGATGAGGTATTTGAGTCCGGCTTCGAGGGAGAGCGGGTTGGTGCGGGTGTAGCTGACCAAGATGTAGAAACCGACCGTGACAGTCTCGAGAGCGACGAAGAGCAGGATGAAGTTGTGCGCCTGGCCGAGCAGCATAAGGGCGGCGGTGATGACGAGCACGATGCTGAAGAACTCGGTCTTGGGCATCTTCTGCTTCTTGAGCGCGATGATGCCAAGGACGGTCACGAGCAGGGCGCAGAGCACAAAATAGACGCGAAGGAACTGGCTGCCCTCGGTGTGGCGGAGGAGTCCATTAAACGTGGTGCCGCCGAGATCGAGCGGGCGGAAGTTCATCAGGAGACCGAGGAATACGCCCAACAAACCGGAGAGGGAAATGAGCGGGATGATGCCGTGCCGTTTTTTGGGCAGCACGAGTTCGGCCACGAGCAGGGCGAGCGCGAGGAGGCCGATCATGATCTCGGGGGCGATGGCGGCCCAGAGATTATCGGCGGCGGCGGCTTTAAGTTGTTCGATGGTCATGGGACGGAGAAGGGCGTGAAGCGGAGGTCCAGGAAGGAAGGGCGGAGGAGGGCGACGGCTTTAGCGGTTGAAAGAGGCTATTTCTGCACCGCAGCAGCAGACGCGGGGTAAACCTCGCCGAGGGTTTTGTTCAGCGGTTCGCTTAGGGTGCGGGGCCAGACGCCGAAACCAACAAGAGTGAGGATAAGCAAGAGCGCGGGAATGCGCTCGTTCCAGCGGAGGTCGGTGACGACGTTGCTTTCCTGATGCTTGAGGAAAGCGGCGGAAGGCTGGCCGTAGAAGACCTTGCCCATGGCGCGCAGGCCGTAGATGGCGGAGATGACGACGCCGAGCAAGGCAGGCACAACCAGCCAGCCGAAGTGCTCGTAGGTGGCCATGAAGATGGTGAGCTCGCCCCAGAAGTTAAGCAGGCCGGGGCCCGGCAGGCCGATGCTGGCGAGGATGGCGGTGAGGAAAAAGGCGGCGAGGACGGGGGCTTTTTTCACCAAGCCTCCCATGTCGTCCATGTCGAAGGTGCCGGTGCGATGATAGATGCTGGTGGTGAGCAGGAAGAGCAGCGAGACGGAGAGACCGTGGGCGACCATGAACAAGACCACGCCGCCGGCGCCGAGGGCGTTCAAGCAGGCGACGCCGAGGAAGCCGTAGCCCACGTGCATGACGGAACCGTAACCGACCATTTGCTTGAGGTCGCGCTGGGCCATGGCGACGAGGCCGAGGATGACGATGTTGCCCAAGGCGAGCCAAGCGAGCGCGGGCGCCCAGGCGGCGGAGCCAGCGGGGAGCAGCGGCACGGCGATTTGCACCAGACCGTAGAGGCCGAACTTTTTCAAGACTCCGGCATGGAGCATCGAGACCGAGCTGGGCGCGGCACCATAGCCGAGAGGGGCCCAGGTGTGGAAGGGGAAGAGCGAGACGAGAATGCCGAGGCCGATCATGAGGAGACCGAAGGCGTAGTTTTGCGCGACGCCGGAGAGACCCTGCTGCGCGATCTCGTGGCGGAGGACGATAAGGTCGAAGCTCTCGGCGCCGCTCTTGATGTAGATGAGGATGAAGCCCAGCAGGGAGAGCATCGCGCCGAGCGTGAGGTAGATGGTCATGTTCATCGCCGCGTAGCTGCGATCCTTACCGCCCCAAAGCCCGACCATGAGGAAGGTGGCGATCAGCGCGAATTCGTGGAAGAAGTAGAAAAAGAAAATGTCCACGCTGGCGAAGACGCCCATCAAGCCGCCCTGCATGACCAGCAGGAGACCGAGGTAAAAACGGAGGCGCTCGGCCTTGGTCTGGAGCGCGTAAAGGCCGGCGGCGAGGCCGACCACGCCGGACATGAGGAACATCGGCATCGAGATGCCGTTGAGTCCGAGGTGGAGAGAGATGCCGAGGGCGTCCCTGAGGCCGGTATCATAGACGGTGCGAAACGCGTAGCCGGTGCCGGCATCGAGGTTGGCGCCGTAGTGCCACCATGTCAGGAAACCGAGCACGGCGGGAACCAGGAAACCGAGCGCGGCGATGGCCTTCACGACGCGCTCTGGGAGCGGCGCGATGAGGAGCAACGCGGCGGCGAGCGGAGCCACGATGGCGAGGAGGAGAGGATCAAACGGGAAAATCATTGCAGAAATGAGAAGGGATGGCGCGGGCGGGTTTAGAGCACGCCGGTGACGATGGCCCAGAGGAGAACGACGCCACCGAGGAACCAGTAAACGTAGGTGTGAAGGCTGCCGGTGTGAAGGGCGCGGGCGGCGAGGCTGATCATGCCGGAACCGCCCCCCATTATCCCGCGCACGCCGATGCCGGCGATGCCGATGCGGTCAACGTAGTTGAGAACGAGGGCGAGGCGCTGCTGAACCTTGGCGACATACCAATCGTAGGCGGCATCAATGTAGAGTCGCTTCTCCAGAACTTGGTAAACGACCGGCAGGCGGGTTTGCAGAAAATCGGTGGCGGAGCCGGGACGGTAAAGCAGGAAGCCCAGGGCGGAACCGACTACGAACGCGGCCGTGCCCCCGATCATGGCGGCGGAGTGGCCCTCGCCGTGGAGAAGGTGGAGCGCGGCCTCGGGCACGTCGCGAAGGGCCTCGGGGTAAAACCAAGCGTAGCCGGCGAAGAGTGAACCGACCGCGAGGACGGCGAGCGGGACGACGAGGAGCGGGCCACCCTCGTGGGCGTGTTCAGCTCCCTCGGAGCGGGCCTTGCCAAGGAAGGCGGTCGTCCAGAGACGCGTCATGTAGAACGCGGTGAGGAAGGCACCGAGGAGCAGGCAGAAGAAGACCGGCTGGCTATATTGGTAGGCGAGGATGAGGATGGCGTCCTTCGAGTAAAAACCCGCGAGGAAAGGGCAACCGATCAAGGCCAGGGTGCCGATGGTAAACGTGGCGAAGGTGAGGGGCATCTTTTTGGCGAGCCCGCCGAGGCGATAGATGTCGCCCTCGTGGTGAGTGCCGTGAAGAATGGAACCGGAGCCGAGGAACAGCAGGGCCTTGAAGAAGGCGTGGGTGGTGAGGTGGAACATGGCGGCGGCGACACCGCCGGTGAGCCCGGCGAGGGAAACCGAGGCACCGGACTGGAGGGCGACGAGCGAGCCGAGGGCGAAGGCGGCGACCATGAAGCCGAGCTGCGAAATGGTGGAGTAAGCGAGGATGCGCTTAAGGTCGCGCTGGCCGAGGGCGACGAACCCGGCGAAGAGCGCGGTGCCGGTGCCGATCCAGAGGATAATGTTGAGTGCATCGGCGCTCATGAGAACGCTGACCCGGCAGAGCAGGAAGATGCCGGCGGCGACCATCGTGGCGGCATGGATGAGGGCGGAGACGGGCGTGGGGCCCTCCATCGCATCGGGCAGCCAGACATGGAGCGGGAGTTGGCCGGATTTGCCGACCGCACCGCAGAAGATGAGCAGGCCGATCGAAGTGGCGATGACGGAGGGATCGGCACCGATTTTCACCGCGATGTCGGCGAGGGTGATGGAGCCAAAGGTCCAGTAAGCGAGGATGATGCCGATGAGGAAACCGAAGTCGCCGATGCGGTTGACGATAAAGGCTTTTTTCGAGGCGGCGACGGCGGCGGGTTTTTCGAAGTAAAAGTTAATCAGCAGGAAGGAACTGAGGCCGACGAGTTCCCAGAAAATGAAGAGCATGATGAGGTCGTCCGCGAGGGTGAGGCCGGTCATCGAGAACATGAAGAGGGAGAGGCAACCGAAGAACCGGGCCTGATTTTCCTCGTGCGACATGTAACCGAGGCTGAAGACGTGGACGAGCAGACCGACCAAGGCAACGACGGCGAGGAGCAGCTTGGAAAGGGGGTCGAGCAGGAAGCCGAGCTTGATGGTGAGTGGTCCGATGGTCAGCCACTCGGCGGTGACGGTGAAGTCCTCGGTGCGGAAGATGAGCAAGCTCGCAAGCGCGGCGATGGCGACGGCGGCCGTGAGCGAGATGGCCTTGGCGATGGCGGGCTGGCGGCGGAAGAATACTCCGATCAGCGCCGCGCTGACGAGCGGCGTGAAAAGAAGGGTGAGAGCGAGCTGGGTGGCGGACATTGCGGGAAAGGAGCGAAACCGGCTTAGTTTTTGAGGGCGTTGAGCTCTTCGACCTGGATGGTCTGGCGGCGGCGGAAGAGTGCCACGATGATCGCGAGGCCGACAGCGACTTCGGCGGCGGCGACGGTGAGGATGAAAAATACGAAGACGTTGCCATCCATCGTGCCGTTGTAGCGGCTGAAGGCCACCAGGGCGACGGTCGCGGCGACGAGCATGAGCTCGAGGCACATGTAGATCACGAGAGTGTTCTTGCGGAGCAGCACGCCGAAGAAGCCGATGGCGAAGAGCAACGCGCTCAGGTAAAGATAGGAGTTGAGGTCAACCCGGAGGAGGTCGGCGAGATTCACGGCGGCGGCTAGGGGAAGGGAGAGAAAGGGGCTCATTTGATGTCCTCCAGACCTTCAAACTTTTTGCTGATCACGATAACACCGAGCATGGCGATAAGGAGAAGGAAGCCGACAATCTGAACCGGAAGCAGATAGGTCGTGAAAAGCAGCTCGGCGTAGGCGCGGAGGCTGGAACCGTGCGCCGGCGTATCGCTAAGAGCAGGCGAATCAATATGGCCGCGAACGATGAAGGTGTAGAGACCGGTGCAAAGCAGACCGACGGAGGCGGCACCGGCGACGATGGAAGCCTTGGTGAAGGGCTTGCGGTCGCCGCCCTGCATATCGAGCAGCATGATGATGAAAAGGAACAAGGCGACGACGGCACCCGCGTATACAAACACTGTGAGCACGGCCAGGAGGAAGGCGTCGAGCAGCACGAAGAGACCGGCGATGCCGGTCAGGCAGACCAGAAGGCAGAGCGCGGAGGCTACGGCGTTCTTATTCAGCACCACGCCGAGGGCGCAGGCCACCGTAAGCAGGGAGAAGAGGTGGAAAAGGATGTCGGACATGGCGGGCGGAAAGGAAGAGGACGGAATTTTGCCACAGAGGGCACAGAGCTCGGACACAGAGATCACGGAGGCCTGCGGGTTAGCGGCGACGGGAGGGCGAAGGTTGCTTGGTTTCTAAAAATGAGGGTTGGAACTCGGTGGTCTCTGTGGGCTGCGCTCTGTGTTCTCTGTGATCAAGATCGAGATGGCTCAGTGGTGTCCGCCGTGGGAGGCGGCTTCGGCGGCGGACTTTTTCTTGTCCCACTTGTAGTGCTGGTCGGGGAGCGTGCCGCCGAGTTCGTAGAGCCTGGCCTTGTCGTTCACCATCTCGGCGCGGGTGTATCCGGTCATCGAATACTGGTTTTGCAGGAAAATCGCCTCCTCGGGGCAGACCTCCTGGCAGAGGCCGCAGTAGATGCAGCGCAGCATATCAATCTCGAAGGCCTTGGGGCGTTTCTCGACGTGGGCGTTGGGGTCGTCGTTGGCGATCTCGCCGGGGGTGATGCGGATGGCCTTGGGCGGGCAGACGAATTCGCAGAGCTGGCAGGAGACGCACTTCTCGCGACCGTTGGGGTCGTTGACGAGGGTGGGCACGCCACGGTAGCCGGTCGGGATGGCGGGACGTTGCTCGGGGTATTGCAGCGTCTCGGTCGGCTTGATCATGCGTTTGAACGTGGTCGTGAGGCCGGCGACGACGTTCGGGATGTAGGTGCGCTCCAGGAAGGAGAGCGGTTTGCGTTCGACGGTAATGGTGGCCATGTCGCGGAAGGATTAAAGGTTCGGGAAATAGAGATCCTTCACCGCGATCGCGATCGCGTAGAAGATGAGGTTGGCGATGGAAAGCGGGAGGAGTTTTTTCCAACCGAGATTCATCACCTGGTCGTAGCGGAAGCGGGGGAGCGTCCAACGCACCCACATGAAGAAGAAGATGAAGAAGCCGACCTTGCCGAGGAAGAGGGTGATGCCGAGCAGGCCCATGAGGAGGGGGATGCCCGCGATGCCGAGGAGGTTGGCGGTGTCCGCCAGCGTGACCCAAGGGAGCGGATTCCAGCCGCCGAGGAAGAGCAGACAGAAGATGCCGGAACCGACGATCATGTGGGCATACTCGGCGACGAAGAAGAGCGACCACTTAAAGGCGCCGTATTCGGTGTGGAAACCGCCGACCAGATCAGACTCGGACTCGGGCATGTCGAAGGGCTGGCGGTTGGTCTCGGCGAAGAGGGCGGTGAGGAAAATGAAAGCCGAAAGCGGCATCAGGAAGATATACCACATACCACCGAGGAAGCCGGGTTGGCTCTGGGTTTGGACAACGTTGAAGAGGCTGAGTGTGCCCTCGCCTCCGGGGGCGTTGACCCATAGGAAAACGGGCAAGATGGAGAGGGTCATCGACAGCTCGTAGGAGATGAGCTGGGCGGACGCGCGCACGCCGCCGAGGAAGGGGTATTTCGAGTTGGAGGCCCAACCGGCTAGAATGAGCGAGTAAACGCCGAGGGAGGACACGGCGAAGACGGCGAGCAGGCCGAGGTCAGTGTTCGCGAGGATGATGGGAGTGAGCTCGCGGGTGCCGTCGGCGAGGGTCTTGAAGTAGGCTCCGAAAGGCACGAAGGCGATCGTGCTCAGCGCCGGGATCATCGAGAGGATGGGCGCGAGGATGAAGTAGAACTTATTAACGTTACCGGGGACCGGATCCTCTTTGAACGTGAACTTGCCGCCATCGGCCGCGAGTTGGAAGAGACCGAGATTGCGGATGATGTTAATGCCGGGAATCCAGGCGAGGAAGGGCGGGATGGTGCGGTTGGGACCGGGGCGGCCTTGGATCCACGCGGAGATCTTGCGCTCGGCCATGGAGCAGGCGGCGGCGAGCGGGAAGAGCACGAGGATCACGATCGTGCCTTGGAGCACGAGGCGGAACCAGAGCGGGAGGTCGAAGTAGAAGTCGAACATGTCGGAAGCGGAGAGTCGAAGATCGGAAATTTTGCCACAGAGATCACAGAGCTCGGACACAGAGGTCACGGAGGCCGATGAGTTGGCGATGTGTGGATGACGAAGGTGGCGTGGTTATATCTGTGGTTTGAAGCTCTGTGTTCTCTGTGTCTGGGCTCAGTGTCCTCTGTGACGAGAAATCAGGCGGCGGCCGTCGCCGTGGGCGCGGCGGGTTTGTAGTGGAGCGTCTCGCCTTCGATGAAGGGCAGGCCGGCCCAGGGGGTGGAGTCGAGGAGCAGGCCGGTGTCGGGGATGTTTTTGTAGAGCATCGTGGACAAGGC
>JAIYBI010000032.1 GCA_027488595.1 Opitutaceae bacterium
CCCACCTCGCCAACGCCGCCCTCCGCTCCGGCGTGACTGACCTTCGCTGGGATCCCGCCACCGAATCCCTGCTCGACCGCCCCGAGGCCGAGCGCTTCCTCCGCCGCACCTACCGCGCCCCCTACGTCCTGCCCGTTTGATTCATTTCCCTTTCGCGCCCCGCCCCATGCATCTCCCCCGATTCCTCCCCGCTTTCCTGTTCCTCGCCGCCTCGCTCTGCGCGCAAACCTCGCCGCCGCCCGCCGCCGACCCGTTTCAGGAGCCAGCGCAAAAACCGCGCAATTTTCCCGCTCTCACGCCCGCCGAGCTCGCCGCCATAGACGCCGCCACCCCCGCCCGCGCCCGCGCCGTCCCAGCCCGTCCGCGCCGACTCCTCGTGTTCAACCGCACCGGCGGCTTCGTCCACGCATCCATTCCTTACGGCGACGAAGCCCTCCGCCGCCTCGGCGAGAAAACCGGCGCCTTTTCCGTAACCGTCACCGACGACATCTCGATCTTCACCGCCGACCGTCTCGCGCTTTTCGACGCCATCGTCTTTAACAACACCACCCGCCTCGCCTTCAACAACCCCGCCCATCGCCGCGCACTCCTCGACTTCGTCGCCTCCGGCAAGGGCCTCGCCGGTCTCCACGCCGCCACCGACAACTTCCCCACCTGGCCCGAGGGCCAGGCCCTCATCGGCGGCGTTTTCCACAATCATCCGTGGAATGGCGGAGATGTCTCCGCCGTCAAAATCGACGAGCCGGCCCACATTCTCAACTCCGCCTTCGCCGGACGCGGTTTCTGGATTCGCGAGGAGCTTTACCAGATCACCGGCCCCTACGGCCGCGATCGCCAGCGGGTCCTCCTGAGTCTGGACATGAGCCGGTCCGAAAACGCCCGCCCGCCCGAGAAAATCAAACGCATCGACAACGATTTTCCCATCAGTTGGATCAAGACCCACGGCGCCGGCCGCGTGTTCTACTCCTCCCTCGGCCACAACAAGGACATCTTCTCCACCCCCGAGCTACTCCAACACTTCTTGGACGGCCTCCAATTCGCTCTCGGCGATCTCACCGCAGACGCCGTCCCTTCCGCCTCCCTGCCGAAGCCCCCCGTCCCCGCGCTCGCGCCCGACGACAAAACCCCCATTCAAAAACGCGCCTCCACTCCCGGCATTTCCGCCGCGCCTGCTCCTTCGGTTCCTCCGGCCAAAACCCTCGCCGCACCCGCCTTCGCCTCCGATCCGTGGGCCGACCTCGCCACCTTCACGGTTCAACGCCAGCCGGACTCCGGCCCGCGCGCCGTCGCCCGCCTTCTCCTCGCCCTCCCGGCTGCGGCGCGCCTCGTTCATGAGCCGCGTCTGCTCGCTCTCCTCGACGACGCCGCGGCTCCGATTGAGGCCCGCCGCGAGGCCATTCGCCTGCTTCTCATCACGGGAAGCCCCGCCGTCGTTCCCGCCCTCGAAAAGGCCTGCGCCACCGCCGCCCTCTTTCCTGCCGCTGTCTCCGCCCTTGCCGACTTCGCCACCCCCGAGGCAGCCGCCGCGCGCCTGCGCCTGCTCACCTCCGCTTCCTCCCCCGACGAGCGCGCCGTCGTGCTGAACAGTCTCGCCTCCCGCCCGCTTCCCGCCGCGATCAAGCCTGTCGCCGCCCTTGCTGCCGAGCCCGCCCCGGTCGGCCCCGCCGCCGTCTCCGTGCTCGCATCCCTCGCCACACCCGACGCGCTGAGCGCCCTCGCCAAACTCCCGCCCAGCCCGGTTACCCGCTCCGCCTTGCTCGCCGCTTCCGACCGCTTGCTTCGCCGCGAGAACATCTCCGCCAACCAACGCGCCGTCGCCAAGGTCGCCACCGGCCTGCTCAAGAATTCCGCCACCCCCGCCGAGCGCCTTGCCGCCTCCCGCCTGCTCCTTGCCGCCAAGGGCTCGTCCGCCGCGCCCGAGCTCCTTCCGCTCCTCTCCGAGCCAGACCTCGCCACCGACCTTGCCCGCGCCCTCGTTCTCGTCGCCGACGCCAAACTCTTCGCCCGACTCTCCGCCGCCGCGCCCTCCCTCTCCGCCCCCGCGCTCACCGCCCTCTACTCCGCCGCCGGCGAACGCCGCTCGCCCGAGGCCGTCCCGCTGCTCACCGCCGCCCTCGCCCTCGCCCGCGCCGACGCCCCCGCCCGCGCTGCAGCCGCCCGCGCCCTTGGTCGCTGCGGCGATGCCGCCGCCAGTGATCTGCTCTTCCCTTTGCTTACCCCCGCCGGCCCGCTCGCCGACGCCGCCCGTGACGCTTTGGGCCAACTCCCCGCCCCCGCGACCGATGCCCTTCTTCGCGCCCGTCTCGCCCCCGCGCCCGCTCCGGAGATCCACGCCACCCTCCTTCGCATCCTTGCCGCCCGTCAGGATCGCCAGACTTTTTCTCTCGCCAGCTCCGCCTGCTCCTCGCCGGACGCCACCGTGCGCGCCGCCGCTTTTGAGGCCGTTGCCACTCTCGTCCGCCCCGGCGACCTTGCCACCGTCGCCGCTCTTGTCCCCTTGATCCAGAGATCCGCCGACCGCCGCGAATGGCGCCGCGCTTTCTTCAACGCCGTCGCCGCCGAGCCCGACGGAGCCGCCGCCACCCGCCTTCTCTCCGCCGCCCTTGCCGTGCCCGAACCGCTCGAACGCCCCGCGCTCATCGGTGCACTTACTCTCGTGACTGATCCCGGAGCCACCGCCGCTCTCCGCACCCTTCTTGACGTTCCCGACCTCGAAAGCCGCAAGGAGGTCATCCGCGCCCTCTCCGCCGCCCGCACCGAGGGCGCCTACACCTTGCTCCTCGCCCAGACCCGCCGCGCCACCGATTCCGGCGAGCGCATCCTCTCCCTGCGCGGCTGCCTCGAAACCATCCAGAGCCCCGACTTGTTTTTGTCTAATCGCAAGCTTGGCGGCTACCGCGAGACCTGGCCCCTCGCCGAGCGCATCGAGGAGAAACAGGCTATCATAGACGCCGTTCGTAAAATGGGCGGCAGGGACGCCGCGGCCTTCGTCAAAGAGTGCGAAGCCGCCTTGGAGGCCAAACCCAAGGCCTGAGTTTCCTCTTTCCGAGCTCCCTTTAAAACCATCCCCCGATGTCAACATCCCCTGTCATCCCCGTCTTCAACGGCCGCACCCTAGCCTTCCTTTCCCTTCGTCTCTGGCTCGGCCTGCGCGCCCTCATCACCGGCGTTGAGAAATTCTCCGCCCGCATCACCATCCAGGAGCCCCTGCTCGGTGCCGACGGCAAGGCCGACCCCAGCGGCGCCATCATCGAGATCGAGCGCAAGGTGTATGGCCTAAGCCACTACAACGCCTTGCCCGACTCGCTGCGAACCAAGTTCGCCGAGGAGCCGCTCCTGCCGGCTTTTCTCATGTCCCCGTTCTGCGCCGTCCTCGGCCCCGCCTTGATCATCCTCGGTTTGTTTCTCCTCGTCGGCGTCGCGAGCCGCTTCGCCCTCTTCGCCATGGGTGTGCTCTACACCGTTCTAACCGTCGGCCTCATGCTGATCGGGCAGGATGCCGGCGTCTCATGGCTCGCCATCCACGTCGGCCTCGTCGCCCTCGCCTTGTCCCTCGCCGACGCCAACCGCTACACCGTCACCCGCGCATGAGCCTGCCCACGCCCGCCTCCGGCCTGAGCCGCCGCCGTTTCCTCGCCAGCTCCACCGGCGCCGCCCTCGCCCTCGCCGCCGCGCCGTCTCTTTTCGCCGTCGGCACCGGTGAGACCGCCGCCCGCGATCGTCCCCTGCGCCTCGCCATGATCGGTTTCGGGGCCCAGGGGCGCGTGCTCGTAGAGGCCCTTTTGAAGGTGCCCGATGTCCGCATCGTCGCCCTCTGCGATATGTGGGATTACGCCCGTGTCTACGGCGAGCGCTTGCTCAAATCCAATGGTCTCGAGGTCACCGGCTACCGCGATGTCGAGGAGTTGCTGGCCAAGGAAAAGGACCTCGATGCCGCCATCATCGCCACCCCGGATGTCTTCCACGCCCCCCACACCATCGCCTGCCTTCGCGCCGGCCTCCACGTTTACTGCGAGAAGATGATGTCCAACACCGTCGAGGGCGCGCGCTCCATGGTTGTCGCCATGCGCGAGACCGGCCGCCTCCTCCAGATCGGACATCAGCGTCGTAGCAACCCGCGCTACCTCGTCACCCGCGACCGCGTCCTCGGCGAGGCCCGCCTCGCCGGCCGCATCACCGGCGCCCAGGCCCAGTGGAACCGCGCCGTCTCCGAGGATCTCGGCTGGCCCAAAAAAGCCGCCATCCCCGCCGATGTGCTGGCGGCCTACGGCTACCCGGATATGCACACGTTCCGAAATTGGCGCTGGTTCAAGAAATTCGGCGGCGGCCCGCTCTCCGATCTCGGCGCCCACCAGATAGACGTCTTTAACTGGTTCCTCGGCCGCCTCCCTTCCACTGTCATCGCCAGTGGCGGCAACGATTTTTACAAGAACCACGAGTGGTTCGACAACGCCATGGTCATTTACGAGTTTCCTCTCGCCGAGGGGACCGCCCGCGCCTTCTACCAGGTGCAGACGACTACCAGCTCCGGCGGCGGCTACTGGGAGCAGTTCATGGGCAACGAGGGCACCGTGCGCATCTCCGAAAACCCCAACAGCACCGTCTTCTACCGCGAGGCCGCCGCTCCGTCCTGGGAAGAGTGGGTGCGCAAAAACTACCTTCGCGCCAACGCCGCCCCGGCCCCCGAACCCGGCGCAAAAGTGGACGCCCGCGAGACCGCCGCCCTCGCCACCTACCGTCTCCCGGTCGTCACCAACAAGGCCATTCACCAGTATCATCTGGAGAACTTTTTCCAGG
Organism: Opitutaceae bacterium; assembly: GCA_027488595.1. Classification (GTDB taxonomy): domain Bacteria; phylum Verrucomicrobiota; class Verrucomicrobiia; order Opitutales; family Opitutaceae; genus IMCC26134_A. The sequence continues at coordinate 4,798 of JAIYBI010000032.1, forward strand.
CCATCCGCGGTCGCACCAAGCTCAATTGCCCCGCCGACGAGGCCTTCCGCAGCGAATACGTCATCTTCAAAGCCATCGAGGCCGTCGAGTCCCGCCGCCTTGTCACCATCGAAGAACCTGTCATCTGACCGCTTGTCCTCAATCCGCCAGGTCCCCCAAATTCCACGATGAAAATCCTCCGCCTCGCCTTCGTCTCCACCGCCTTGCTCGCCGCCGCCACGTCCGGCCTCCGCGCCGAGGAGCCCGCCCTCGTTCCGCTCACCACCGAGTTGCCGAAACCTCTCTTTGTCGGAACCCCCGTGCCCGTGAAGGTGGAGAACCTCGAAGTCCCCCGCGCCGGTGCCCGCCCCGCCTTCCTCATTCCCGCCGGCGCCAAAAATCTCGCGCTCAACAAGCCCGTCACCAGCAGCGATCCCCAACCTCTTCTCGGCGACCTTGAACTCATCACCGACGGCGACAAGGACGGCTCCGAGGGATGCTTCGTTGAGCTCTCCAAGGGCGTCCAGTGGGTGCAGATTGATCTCGGCGCTCCCGCCACCCTGAACGCCCTCCTCGTTTGGCATTTCCACGCTCAGTCCCGTGTTTACTTCGGTGTCGTCGCCCAGGTTTCCGACGATCCCGACTTCATCTCCGGCGTCACCACCCTTTACAATAACGACATCAAGAACGTCTCCGCCCAGGGTGCCGGCAAAGACCCGACCTACATCGAGACTTACGAGGGCCGTATCATCGACGCCAAGGGTGCCCGCGGCCGCTACGTCCGGTTCTACAGCAATGGAAACACCGGCAGCAGCCTGAACCACTACATCGAAATCGAGGTCTGGGGCACGCCCGCCAAGTGATGTCGGTCGCCGCGCGCACTCGTCTCGCCGGCCTCGCCTCGCTCGTCTTTGCGTTCGCCCTGGCTGTTCGTGCGCCGGGTCTCGCCTCCCGCCCCGTCCACACCGACGAAGCCGTCAACGCCTTCATCCTCGAGGAAACCATCGCCGCAGGTTTTCACACCTACCGCGCCCACGATCACCACGGGCCGACGCTCCATTACGCCGCCGCCGCCCTGCTCGTCCCTGCCGGCCTGCGCCGCGCCGCCGATTTCGAGATTTGGCACCTGCGTCTCTTGACCGCTTTGTGCGGCGCAGGCCTCGCCGCCTCCGCCTTTCTCTTTCGTCGCCAAATCGGACTAGCCGCCTCCCTCGCCGCCGCCGCCGCGCTCACTCTCGCCGCGCCTTTCGTTTACTACTCCGGCATCTTCATCCACGAATCGCTCTTGCTGCTGTTTTTCGCCGGCTGGCTCGCCGCCTTCTGGCGCTGGCGCTCCCGTCCCGCCGTCGCCGCCGCCTTGCTCACCGGCGCGCTCGCCGGCCTGATGCTCGCCACCAAGGCAACCACCGTGCTCCTGCTCGTCCCGTTCGCCATCGCCGGCCTGCCCGGCTGCCCCGCCCCGTGGACGCGCCGCCTCGCCGGGCTCGCACTCCAAGCCCTCGCCGCAGCCGCGGTCGTCGTGTTGATTTTCAGCGGCATGGGCCGCCACCCCGCCGGTGCGCTCGATCTTTTCCGCGCCGTCGGCGAGCACACCGGACGCGGCGTCGGCGAGGAGAACTCGTATCCGTTTTTCACTTACTTCCGCTGGGTCTTCACCCCGTCCCCGGTCGGCGTGCCGTGGAGCGCATGGCTGCTCGCCGCCTTCGCCGCCGCCGGTCCGTGGCGGGGCCGCCGCGCCGCCTTCGCCCGATGGCTCGCGACCGGAGCCGCGCTGCTTCTGGTGATTTTTTCCTGCCTGCCTTACAAAACGCCGTGGCTCGCGCTCGCCTGGCTGCTCCCCCTCGCCCTCCTCGCCGGCCGGGGTGCCGCCGCCCTCGCACGTTCGCCCCGCGCCCGTCGCGTCCTCCGCTTGGCCGTCGCCACTGTCGCGCTCAGCTTGCTCGGGGTCGAGTCCTACGCCCGCTGCCTCCGCCATCCCGTCGCGCCGGGCAACCCTTTCGCCTACTCGCCCGGCAGTCCCGATCTCGAACGTCTCTCCCTCGCTCTCGCCGCCACCCCGCCCGACGCCTTGGTGCAGGTCGTCGCCACCGATTATTGGCCGCTGCCGTGGACGCTGCGCCGCCATACCCAGGTTGGCTACTGGTC
>JAIYBI010000390.1 GCA_027488595.1 Opitutaceae bacterium
AGCGAGCGGTAGATAACGCGGAGGCCTTCGAGCACGCGCGACGAATCCTCGTTGCACACCGGCATTACGATGGCGGTGGGGGCGGTGATCGGACGGGCCTCGTCCTCGGCGCTGAGGCTGTTGACGATGCGACAGGTGTCGCCCGAGCCGAGGCGGGTCACCCAGCCGATGACGGCCTGGACGGCACCGAACGCCACCAGGCCGAATAGAATTGCGAAGAGGACGAGGTGGAAAACCTTCCAGTTGTCCATGCCGGTGCGCCAATGCAGATCGGCCATCAGCAGCACGGCGGGACCGGTCAGCAGGAGAGTCAGTGAAGCGACAAGAATGCGACGGTGGGTGATACGGGTGCCGTCGAGCCGGGCGGGATCGAAGCGCGGGGCGCTCATGGTGCGGAGTTAAATGCGTTAAAAGGAAAGCACATGGTTTTCTCTCGGTGTGAATAGGGACGGTGCTTAGTGAGTGAAGCGCCAGGCGGCGGCGAGCAGGCCGATGAAGAGCAACCAGACCGCGATCGCACGGAGAATCGGCCAGCGGCGGAAAGTGCGCCAGGCCTCGTCGGCGACGTTGGCAATCGGACCGAAATCGAGGGGGCGCGGAGTCATGCGGGTGAACTCCATCTCTGGCCCCGCCTCGATGTAGGCGGAGCGCATGGCCTCGACCAAGTCGGGCGGCGGAGGGGCGGCGGCGAGGAAGTGTTGGGGCCAGCGTGCAGGCACATCGGCCAGCACCAGGGCGATGCGTCCGCGGGTGCCGAGGCGCTCGTCGTCGGGATCAACCGCGTCGCCCAGCACGCGGGTGAACCAGGCGTTGGTGCGGCGCTCCGCCTCGCGCATCGCAAGGGCGATCGGATCAACTGTGGCGGCGGAGGACGGCGCGGCCAAGGCGGCGGCGCGCGCGGCGTTGATTATCTCAACCACCAGGCGGTTGAGCAGAAGCCGGCTCTCGATCTGGTGGGCGCGCAGGTAGCTCTCAACGCGCAAAAAGGCCTCGTCCCAAGCGGTGTCCGCATCGGGTGCCGGAATGGCCGGCAAGAGATTTTGGGTCATGGTATCCAGGTGTAAACCCACGTCTCAGAAATGGGTTGATAGCCGTCACGCATGTAGCAGCGCAGCTCGACAGGACGGGGCGGGCCGTCGGTCTCGATTTGGAGGGCAACGCGCCAGCCGTCTATGCCGGGATGACGGATGAGCGTTTGGTGGCGGATGCGGTAGCCGGGGCCGACCTTTATCTCGGCGGCGAGGTTCGCCGGATCGCGTTTGCCGATATCTGCTCCGGCGAAATCTATCCAGAAAAGCCGGCCTTGCCCGGCGGCGGGGAGGTGGCCGGTGCGGGTGGAAAACACTCGGGCCAGGCCGTCGTCATTGGGTTGATCGAGAGCCCAGGTCATGCGGTAGGCGAAGGAGACGGGTTTATCCGGACCGGGCTTTTTATCGGGCACCCAGTAGGCGACGATGTTGTCGCCATACTCGTTGCGGGTGGGGAGTTCGACCAGCCGCACTGCGCCCGCGCCCCAGTCGCCGATGGGTTCGATGAAGGCGGAGGGGCGTTCGTGGTAGCGGGCCTCGAAGTCCTCGTAATGGGTGATGGTGCGGTCGCGTTGCACGAGGCCGAAGCGGACCGGTTTGATCGCACGGAGGTCGGTGTTTACGATATCAGCGGGGTTTTGAAGCGGGCGCCAGAGGTGGGTGCCGTCAGCGGACTGGAGCATGAGGCCGTCAGAATCGTGGACCTCGGGACGCGGGTCGTCGGGCGGACGGTTGGAGTTTTTTCCATACCAAAACATGCTGGTGAGAGGAGCGTAGCCGGGGAGGTCAACGGCGGCACGGAAGTTGAGCTCGGCGCGGACCTCGATCACGGTGTCGCGGCCGGGCTTCACGATGAATTCGTAGGCGCCGGCGATCCTGGCGCTGTCGAGGATCGCATAGATGGTGAGGGTCTTGGCCTCGGGACGGGGCTTGCCGATCCAGAAGTCGGTGAACACGGGGAATTCCTCGATCTTGCCCGGCACGCCGGAGTCCACCGCCAGACCGCGCGCGGAGAGACCGTATATCTGGTTGGCGCCGAGTGCGCGGAAGTAGGATGCGCCGTGGAAGGCGATTAACTCGTCGTAAACATCCGGCCGGTTTACGGGGTAGTGGATGCGGAAGCCGGCGTAGCCCATGGAGGAGCGCATCCAGCCGAGGTCTCCGAGACGGCCGTAGTTATAAAAATCCCGAATGAACGGGATTGTCTGCACATGGGTGGCGCTGAACTCGCGAATCTGCACGGCCTCTCGGACGGCGCTGGTGCGATGGAAAAGATGGAGCTGGAAGGGCAGCTCCTCCTTGCGCCAGAGCGCCATGTCGGGACGGAAGCGTATCTCGCGGTTGTCGTCGTAGTTCAGCGTAGCGAGCCGATCGGGCAGTTTGCGATCCGGCTCCTGGTAAGGTGCGGCGGCTCTCTCGGCGGCGAGCTTGCGCACGTAGTCGAAGGTGACTTCGAGTTTTTCAATGGCGGCATGGCCCGATGCCGCGAGAGATGTGAATGCGAGCACTAATGCGACGAAGCGTGGAGGCATATTGGATTGATCCGGAAATAAAGAAGATGGGCCCGCAATATACCAGCCCAGATGCGCGAAGCAACGGGCCGGGAAGAGCTTCATTACGCCACCGGCCTGCCGGCGGCGGCGACCAGGGCCTTGCGCGGGATCTGCCGGACGGACTGGAAGCGCACACGGAAAAGCTCCTCCAGCGTGGCGCGCACGTCGTCGGGCAAGCGGGCGACGAGAGTGTCGAGCTCTGGCAGGACAGCGGGGGGCCTTTCCTGCTCCTCGTCAGCGCGGGGGGCGGGCCTGCTTCTGGCGGGGCCGCGGCCTTCGCGACCCGCGAGCTCGGCGCGCATCTGGGCCTCCATGGCGTCGGGCGGGGGACCTGAATCATCGTCGCCGGTCGAGGGTGCGGTGGGCGTGGCAAGGGGTGTGGCGTCTGCCCAGTCGTCGGATTCGGCGGCACTGGAGTCGGCGACAGCAGGGGAGGATCCGGGTCTTGGCGCCGCCGCCGCGCGGACGGGCGCGGGTTTGAATGTGATGGCGGGCCAGACAACGGCGGTGGCGGCGTCATCGGCTACGGACTGGACGACTGCCGCCTCAAGCCGGCCGATCAGGGCTTTTTTTTTTCGTCACCGGCGCCCTCGGAGGCGGCGGCGGCAGCGGGCGGCAGCTCGGCGCTGAGCGCGGCGAGTTCGCGGAGAAGGGAATCAATGGCGCGGGCGCGGGAGGCGTCCACAGCCTTGAGGAGCGTGACCTCAAGGTTGATCTTGTCGGAGAGGCCGAGTTTCACGCTGTCCTCGCCCTGACGCAGCACGTCCAACATGCGGGTGAGCTGCTCGGTGGTGAGGGAAACCCCACCGAGGCGCGGGCTGCGGCCGCCCTTGGCGACGGCTTCGAGCAGCGCGTCGCGGATAAGGCCCTGCAAATCGGTGAGCAGGCGGGCGAGGTCGCGGCCCCCGGCGTCGCACTCGTCCACGATGCGGACGATTTCCTGATGGTTGCCGGCGGCGAGGGCGGCGGCGAGGGCGGCGAGCGTCTCGCCCGCGACGAGGCCGTAGACATCAAGCACATCGGACTCGGCGATGCTTGTGCCGCAGAAGGAGATCATCTGGTCGAAGATCGACTGCGCGTCGCGCATACCTCCGTCCGCCATGCGTGCGATGCAGGCTACAGCGGTATCGGTGATTTGGATACCCTCGGCGGCGGCGATTTTTTGCAGGCGCTCAACGATGAGCGGGGCGGGGATGGGCTTCAGGTCGAAGCGCTGGCAACGGGAGATGATCGTCGGCAGGACCTTTTGCGGGTCGGTGGTGGCAAAGACGAACTTCACATGCGCGGGCGGCTCCTCGAGGGTTTTCAGCAGGGCATTGAAAGACTGCGCCGAGAGCATGTGCACCTCGTCAATGATGTAGATTTTGAACTTACCCTGGGCGGGCGAGTA
>JAIYBI010000400.1 GCA_027488595.1 Opitutaceae bacterium
ATGCTCGAATCCGCCACCCAGCTCGTCGCCTCCAATCCCGTGGAAGCCTCGCGAATCCTCACCGGAGTTAAGTCCAATCTCAAAACCGCCATCCGCGACACCCGCTCCGTGATAGGCGGACTCACTCCCGACGAGATCGAAAGCCGCAGCCTCGCCGATTCCATAAACGCCCTGCTCGATCACCTCGACGGCGGACGTAACGTCGAGCGAGAGATTACCCTTTCGCCCGATCTGCCAGCGCTCGACGAATCTCTCGTCACCGAGCTGCTCCAGATCATTCGCGAATCCGTAAGCAACGCCCTCCGCCACGGCACGGCCACCCGCCTCGTCATCCATCTCGCCCCATCCACGACTACGCTAAATCTCGTCATTCGCGACAACGGCAGCGGCTTCACTCCGGCCACCGCCCCTCGCGGCCACGGCTTGGATAACCTCTCCGCCCGCGCCCGCCTGCTCGGCGCTCATCTCACCGTCACCAGCCAACCCGGCGAAGGCGCTTGCGTGCAACTCTCGGTCCCTCTGCCCTCCGCCTCATGAACGCTCCCGCCGCCCGTCCCGTTCGTCTTGCACTGGTTGAAGACAGCGAACTCGTCCGGCTCGGCCTTCACACCTTGCTCGGGCTGCACGCCAAAAAGATCAAGATCGTCGCCGAGGCCGCCTCCATCGCCGAGGCCCTCAAAACCATTCCGCCCGCCAAGCCCGATGTGATCCTGCTCGACATGCGCCTGCCCGATGGCACCGGCGTCAGCGCCTGCCGCCAGCTTCTCGCCGCCCACCCTGCGCGCGTATTGTTTTTAACCTCCTCCATTGACGATGCCCTCATCGCCGACGCGATCCGCGCCGGTGCGTCCGGCTATCTGCTCAAAGACATCAACGGCGACGAGCTCGTGCAGGCCGTTCTCGATGTCGCCGCCGGCGGCCAGGCCCTCGACGCCGCCGTCACCGCCTCCCTGCTCCGCACGATGCGCAGCCCCGCCGCCACTCAGGAATCCGCCGCCTCCGTATCCGTCAACGAACGACGCATGCTCGCCCTGCTCGCCGAGGGCAAAACCAACAAGGAAATCGCCTCCGATTTGGGTCTCGCCGAGAAAACGATTAAAAACAACTTCACCGCCCTCTTCAGCAAACTCGGTCTCGTCCGCCGCTCCCAAGCCGCCGCGTATTACGTCCAGCACCTGAGCCAGAAACGCTAAGCCGGCACGCCACCCTCAGCCCAACCACGGCTCCACCGCCGCGCCCATTCGCTCGCGGCAAAACGCCGCCAGATCCGCCGCCAGCGGAGCCCGATACTCCCGCGCCCCTTCGCCATTTGCGCCGCCGAGGATTTCGATCTTCGCACAGTGCAAGGCTTGTCGCGGCAGCAGGAGTTTCGCCTCCAGCGCGGGCGTCCACCCGTGGTCAATAAACTCCAGGTAACACCGTGCGTCCGGCCCATAGATCTTATCGCCCACCACCGGATACCCCAGCCACTGCGCATGCGCCCGGATTTGGTGCTTCCGCCCGGTCTCGATTGTCACCTCCGCCAGCGTGAATCCGCCCGCCGCCACCAGCGGTGTAAAGCGTGAGCGCGCCTCTTTGCCGTCCGCACGCACCGCCGTTTTCACGTAAACCGGGCTGTGTTCGTCGTCCCCCAGCGGCTGATCCACCGCCACCGCCGCCGTTAACTCGCCGGTCAGCACCGCGAGGTAGGTTTTGCGCACCCGCCGCGCCATCATCGCCCGCTGCAGAATCGAGGCCCAGCGCTCGTCCTTCGCGAACAGCACCACCCCGCTCGTCTCGCGATCAAGGCGAAACACCAAATGCGACCGCTCCAGTCCGCAGCCCGCCTTCACCGCGCCCGCCAGACTCGACCACGGGCCCGCCTTCGAGGGATGGCACACCACGTCGCCCGGTTTGTTAAACGCCAGCACCGCCTCGTCATCCACCATCTGCCACGCCGTCAGCTCCTCCGGCGCGATCATGCGCACGCGCGACGCATCCTGCACCCGCGGCGGCCACGCACAGGCGCGCAGCCGCCCGCCATAGGTGCCGTCCTCGCCGGCGCCGCCCTCCGGACCGGCGCTCATGTATTCACCTTGCTCATACGAAACTTCGCCAGCACCACCGCACCCACTCTCGCGCCGAAGGGTTTGGGCAACCTCGACGACACCGCCGCCATCACCCAGTTCACCCACCCCGTGACGACTTGCCGGCGTCCGCGCGCCAGCGCCCGCAGCGCCTCGTCCACGACTTGCTCGCTGGTCTGGCCCCACTGGTCGCTCACCGCGCCTTTCTTCATCCCGGCGCGGTTGAAAAACTCGGTGGCGGTCGGCCCCGGGCAAACCGCCAGCACGTTTACACCGCTGCCGCGCAGCTCCTCGCCGAGGGCCAGGCTCCAATGCAGCACGAAGGCCTTTGTCGCCCCATATACCGCCATGAATGCCGTCGGCTGGAACGCCGCCGTGGACGCGATGTTCACCACCGCCCCACCCCGCGCCTTAAGCTCCGGCAGCAATCGCATCGTCAGATCCACCAGCGCCCTCACATTCACATCCACCATCTCGGTCTGGTGTGCACGGGGCAGCTCCTCACTCCGCCCGTAGCCACCGAAACCGCTGTTGTTCACCAACAAAACCTTACCCTGCGCCGCCTCGCCACGCATGATTTTTAATACCTCCGCCGCCGCGCGCTCGATTTGTGCCTGATCGCTCAAATCGCAGGGAACATGGCGCAACTTAAGCTGACTCAAATTTAACTCCGGTTTACGCCGCGAAAGATTGCAAACCACCACTGTCCGGTTCACATCATTAATCCGTTCAATGAACGCCTTCCCTATTCCGGAGGAACCTCCCGTGACAATGATCACGGCATATTGCGAGAGAGCGTCGGCGATTGAAGTCATGCCCTATGGCTTCGCACTCATTCTGGCCAAGGTAAACCCAGATCAAAAGGAACTATGAACAGAGAAAACATCAGTAACGATATCATCGTGTCCGGCATCCACCTCGACCTCACGCCTGCCCTCAAGCAGTTCGTGCAGGAAAAAGCGGTCCGCCTCTTCCGTCATGAAGAGCGCATCGTCCGTCTCCGAATCGAGCTCGAGTGCGATCCGAAGCAGGACGTCGCCCACCGCTTCACCGCCAAGGGGCACATCGCCATCAACGGACCCGACATGAACGCCTCCGTTTCCGAGGACGAGTGCCACAAAGCCGTCGCGCTTCTCGTGGATAAGCTCGACCGCATGCTCAGCCGCCGTGCCACCCTCCAGAAGGCCCGCCGCCACCCGCACGCCAAGGCCGCGGTCTTTGACGAGGTAGGCTGACCTAAGCCTGCCTTTCCCTTCCGCACCGCCCGCGCCCCAGGTGCAGGCGGCCTGCGTTTCCTCCCTTGGTGGTGTCGGGGTCAGGACACCTCTCAGTTACAAAGAAACCCGCCGGCTCTCACCTTGGCCACGGCGGGTTTTTTATTGCCCGTTTTCCTCGCATCGGAACGAGTCCATTTTTGCCAACAAAAAGCCCGCTCCCGGAGACCGGGAAACGGGCAAAACCTTGAAAAATGGTGCAGTTGAAGGGAATCGAACCCCTAACCTTCTGATTCGTAGTCAGATGCTCTATCCAATTGAGCTACAACTGCGTGCTGGGAGGAAGAACAAAGCAAGGGAGTGAAATCCAGAGCAAGCGCTTTTTCGAAAAATCCGTTACCGAAACCCGCCCACTGCCGCGCCCAATTTCGCCGAGTCGTGGTTTCCGACGCCCAACAGAGCATAGCCGGGAGCGCGGCGAAGGGCACCCGCCAGGGCGCACGCAGAAAAAACATGCAGCGCGTTTCGCTCATTTCCCGCGCTGAAACAGCAGACGAAGCGAGTTCAAGCATACCAGCACCGTGCTGCCTTCGTGGGCGGCGACACCGAGCGCCAGGGGCACGCGGGTCAGGATCGTCGCCAACGCCATCACCGCGACCACACCGAGCGAGATCGCGAGATTCTGGCGGACCACGTTGCGCGCCCGCCGGCTGAGTTCGTAGGCCGAGTATACGTTCTCGATGCGGTCGTTCATCAACACGATCTCCGCCTGCTCCAGCGCAGCGTCACTGCCGCGCGCACCCATCGCCAAACTTACGTCCGCCGCCGCAAGGCAGGGCGCGTCGTTCACGCCATCGCCGACCATCGCCACGCGGCGTTTTCCGCCTTCCTTCAGCGCGGTGATCGCCGCCACTTTTTCCTCGGGCGTGAGTCCGGCGCGAACCTCGTCGAGGCCCAGCTCCGCACCCACCGCCTCCGCCGTGGCGCGGCGATCGCCGGTCAACATCACGGTGCGGATGCCGCGTTTTTTAAGGCTGGCCAACACCGGCTCGGATTCGCGCCGGATCGCGTCCTTTAACAACACGCGCCCGATGTAGCCCGGCCCCACCAGCCATACCTCGGCGAACTCTGCCGCCGCGCTGGGAAGCTTCTCCGCCCAGCCTTTGAGCGGGCCCTTTTCCAACAGTTCGCGCCGTCCGAGCATAACCATCGCGCCGTTGAGCCGCGCGCGCACGCCTTGGCCAGTGATGGATTCAAAGCTCTCGATGGCCGATTCCTTCACGCCGCGCGCCCGCGCATCGCGCACAATGGCGCGCGCCAGCGGATGCTCAGAGCGCGCCTCCAGCGCGTAGGCCAGTTCCATGACTTCGTTTTCGCGCCCCGGAGGAAAACTCTCGTAGCCTTGCACCACCAGTTCGCCGGTCGTGAGGGTGCCCGTCTTATCGAGCGCAATGACGTTTATCTCGGCCAGTTTCTCCAGGGCCGCGCCGCCGCGAAACAACACGCCATGCCGCGCGCCCCACGCGATGGCCGCCAGAATCGCCGACGGGATGGATAACACCAAGGCGCAAGGGCTCATCACCACGAGCAGCGTCATCGCCCGATAAAACGCCGAGGGCACCAGCTCGGTGCCGCGCCAAGGCTCCAGATGAAAACCCAGCCACCACACCAGGAACATCGCCGCGCTCAGGCCGAGCACCGCATAGGTGTAGCCCGTGCCGAATTTATCCGTGAAACGCTGGCTGGGCGCGCGGAGCTTCTGCGCACCGTGGATGAGGCGGATGATCTTTTGCAGCGTGCTCTCTGAGGGTAGTTTTTGCACCCGCCAGTCAAGCGTGCCGCCG
>JAIYBI010000224.1 GCA_027488595.1 Opitutaceae bacterium
AGTGGCCAAACGCCGGTTTCCGGGCAATCATGGCGGGTTGCGATGATGCGGAGTAGCCGCGTTCCTGAACCCTTCAGTCACACGGTCCTCGCTTTCAAGATTGCGTTGCGTGGGGGCGGCGGGAGGGTCTGCACCTTTATGAACGAAGATAACGTCACGATTCAATCCGATGCCTGGCCAGTGGCGGCGCGCCTGCTGGTGCGCTGGCTGGACGAGGAAGTGCGGGCGGACGCCCTGCTGGATACGGTGCAGCTCAGCGGCGGCGCGCGGGCGCGATGCCAGCATTTATTCTACGGTGCGATTCGCAATTACGGGCGCATTGAAGCGGTGGTGGCGACGCTGGTGCGTTTGCGTCCGCGCACCCGGGTGATGGCGGTGATGTTGCTCGCCGGATATGAATTGATCGAAGGCGGCGGCGAAGGGCTTGCGGCAAAAGTCGGCCACCACGCCGTGGCGCAGACCAAAAAACTCGCGAGCGAATCCGAGGCGCGCCTCGTCAATGCGGTGGTGCGCAAACTCGCCGAAGCCCTGGCCGCGCAGAGTGTGCCGGGCAAAATCGCGACGGCGGCGCAGTTGGGGACTTTTTTCTCGCATCCCGATTGGTTGGTGGAGCGCTGGCTGGCGCAGTTCGGCGCGGAAGGCACTCGCGCCCTGCTCGAATGGAATCAGCAACCTGCACCGGTTCACGCGCGCTGGCGCGGTCCGGGCGAGCCGACGGCGGAAGAGCGCGCCTGGCTGGAGCCGACACAGTGGGCGGACCATTTCGTGGTGAGGGGCGGACATTGGCCCGAAGTCGGGCGCGCGCTGGCAGCGGGGCGGGTTTACTTGCAAGACCCCGGCACACGACTGGCGGTCGAGTTGCTAGATCCGAAGGCGGATGAGCGCATCATCGACGCGTGCGCCGCGCCGGGCGGGAAAAGCCTCGCGATGGCAGATCGCATGGGGACCGGCCAGCTTGTGGCGCTCGACGTGCCGGGCGCGCGGCAGGATCGCCTCGCGGAAAACCTTACCCGCGTGCCTTCCGGAGTCGCGGCCAAACGCATCGAAGGCGATCTGCGTCGTGCGTCCAGCCTCATGGGCATGGTGCCGGGGACCTTTGACGCCGTGCTGGTGGATGCGCCCTGCACGAACACCGGCGTGATGCGGCATCGCGTGGACGTGAAGTGGCGTTTGCAGCCGGCTGATTTCGGCAAACATGCCAAGCAGCAAGTGGAACTGCTCGAAGGCGCGGCGCGGTGGCTCAAGCCGGGCGGACGCCTCGTTTACAGCACGTGCAGCGTTGATGCGGAAGAAAACTCGGGTGTGGTCGCGGCGTTTTTACGCGGCGCGAACGGCGCGGATTTCAAGCTCGAACGGGAAGTGGTGGCGCTGCCCTGGGTGGCGGGCCACGACGGGGCGGGGGTGGCGCTCCTCAGGAAAAACGCCTGAGCAAACCCGCGCGGCCTCAGTCCTGCGCGGAAAGCTCGGCGGAGCGTGCCTTGGCGGCGAGGGCGGTGTCGCGCAAGATGCCACGGAAATCGCGCGCGGCCATGACTTGCAGGCCGGCGTAGGTAGTGCCGTTGGGCGAGGTCACCTGGTTGCGCAGGTCCTCGGGCTCGGCACCGGTGGCGGCCATGAGCTTGGCCGCGCCCAGCACGGTTTCGAGCGAGAGCAGGGCTGCGGATTCGCGGGTGAGACCGGCGGCGATGCCGGCCTCGCGCAGGGCGGCGGTGAACTCAAAGACGAAGGCCGGACCGCAACCGCTCACAGCCATGAGCGCGTCAATCTGTTCCTCGGGTAACTCGATCTCGCGGCCGATGGCGCCCAGCAGGGCGGTGACGGTGGCGCGGTCGGCGGATGAGAGAGGGCGGGCGGCGCACCAACCGGTGATGCCGGCGCCGATGGCAGCGGGAGTGTTGGGCATGGTGCGGACGATGTTGCGCGCCTCGGGGAACGTGCGGGCGAGGCGGGCGAGCGTCTTGGCTGCGAGCACGGAGAGCACGAGTTTGCCGCGCGTGAGCTCGGCGAGACGTGGATCGGCCTTGGCGAGGTGCTGGGGTTTGAATGCGACGACGACGAGGTCGGCGTTTTTCAAAAGATCCGCGAGGTCGCTCGCGAGCCGGATGCCAGTGCGGGAGGCGAGCTTCGAAGCGCTGGGGCCCTCGCCACCGAGGCAGCCAAGTTGCGCCGGGGTGACGACTCCGCGGGCAAGCAGGCCGTCCACGATGGCGGAGGCCATGCGGCCGGCGCCGAGAAAAGCGATCTGGAGGGACATCATCTTGAAGATAAAAATCCTGAATCCTAAGCGGTTAAATCCTAAAAAATCAGACCGACGAACGGCGGGATTTGATGAAGGATTCAGCTGCTCAGGATTTAGGATTTTTCAGTTCGAAATCGGGTTGCGGCGGGGGCGATCGACGGGGTGGGTGAAGGTCGCGATTACACCGCCGGCGGGGTTGTCGGCGATAGCGAGGTCGCCGCCCATGTTGCGCAAAGAGTGGCGGGCGACGGTCAGGCCCATGCCGACCCCCACGGTATTTTTGCTGCTGATAAAGGGCTCGAAGAGGTGGTCGCGGATTTGCGGGTCTATGCCGCGCCCTTCGTCTTCAACCTGAATGCGCAGGATGCCAAAAGACCCTTCCGGGCCCGTCGCTTCAACGCTGGTTCTCAGGGTGATCTTGCGCGGTCCAGTGTAGCCTTCGCCGTAGCTTTCGTGGGCGTTGATCAGCAGTTTTACGAGGCAGTCTTCAAACACCTCAACGTGGGTGTGGATGGGCAGGCTTCCCAAGGGGTTTATCACCGTCACCATATTCTCCTGCCGGAGCTCGGTGTAGAAACGACGCAAGGTCGAAGCCAGGAGATCGTCCAGCGGGCACGGCGCGGTGGGCAGGCGGGATTTGACGATCAGCGAAGAGAGCTGGCGGATGATCGAGACGATGCGCTGCACGGCGGCGTCGAGGTGCTCGGCGTTGGATCGGACGGCGGCGGGCCTGTCCGCGTTCACGCGGATGAGGTCGAGGTAACCGAGGACGACGCCGAGGAGGTTGTTTAGATTGTGCGCGATGCCCTGGGTGATGGCGCCGACGGCGGCGGTGCGTCGCGTCTCTTGCAGGCGGCGCTGGAGGTCGAGCATCTCCCGGTTCACCTGCACGACGCGAAGCTGGGTTTGCACCCGTGCGACGGTTTCGTCGAGGTCTATGGGCTTGGTGATATAATCCACCGCGCCGACGCCGAGGCCCGCGAGTTTGCCCTCTTTCGAGCTGCGGGCGGTGATGAAGATAACCGGGGTGGTTTTGAGCGTGGGGCTCGCCTGGATGCGTTGGCAGACCTCGATGCCGTCCATCTCCGGCATCATCACATCGAGCAGAATCAAATCGGGTTGCTCGCGGTCCATCAACTCAAGGGCGTCGGGGCCATTGAAGGCGGTGATGACGGTGATTTTCTCCCGCTCGAGTGCGCGCTTGAGGAGCTGCACATTCACAGGTTGGTCATCAACGACAAGGACCTTGGATGGAGTGCGCATGGGTGGGTTGGGGTGGGGCGGGGTGAAGAGAAAAAGTCAGACCGGCGGGCGGTGGGCAAGCGTCCAGGCCTTTACGGTGTTTTTCATGAGCATGCAGACCGTCATCGGGCCTACGCCGCCGGGAACGGGGGTGATCTTGGCGGCGAGCGGGGCGACGGAGTCGAAGTGGACGTCGCCGACGAGTTTGTATCCGGTTTTCTTGGCCGGATCGGCGATGCGGTTGATGCCGACGTCAATGACGACGGCGCCGGGTTTGACCATGTCGCCCGTGACGAACTCGGCCCGGCCGATGGCGGCGATGAGCACGTCGGCGAGGCGGGTGATGGAAGGCAGGTCGCGGGTGCCGGAGTGACAGAACGTGACGGTGGCGTTGGCGCCGGCTTTTTTCTGGAGGGCGAGCAGGCCGACGGGTTTGCCGACGATAAGGGAGCGGCCGAGCACGACGACGTGTTTGCCGGCGAGGTCGGTGCCGGAGCGGGCAAGCAGCTCCATGATGCCGGCGGGGGTGCAGGCGACGAAGCCGGTTGCGTCTTCCTGGGCGATTTTGCCGATGTTGACGGTGTGGAAACCGTCCACGTCCTTCTGGGGGGCGATGCGACTGAAGACGGCCTGCTCGTTGAGCGGCTTGGGCAGGGGGGATTGGACGAGGATGCCGTCCACGGCGGGGTCGGAGTTAAGATCGTCTATGAGTTTTTCGAGATCGGCCTGCGGAATGGTAACGGGAGGCAGGATGATGCGGCTCTCGATACCGATCTCGGCGGCGGTCTTTTCCTTTTTCTTCACGTAGGAGACGGACGCGAGGTCCTCGCCGACGCGCACCAGCGCGAGGCAGGGGCGGCGGCCGGAAATGGCGGCGACTTGCGCTTTCAACTCCGCCACGAGGGTGGCGGCGATTTGATTGCCATCAATGAGCTCCATGGGGCGGCGCTTAGCGAAGTTTCAAAGACTCGACGTGGATGATCAGATCGCGCGAGTTGGGCGCGGGCTCGGCGGTGCCCTGGATGGTGACGTTGCGACCGATGAAGGTCTCGAGCTTCTCGGTGAGAAGGAGGTTGCTGATATTGAGAAAAGCGAAGCGGTTGCCGTTGTCGTCGTTGAGCTGGAAATCGTAGGGACGGCTGGGACGGAAGGGACTGCGGGTGGAGGCAATGGTGCCGAAGAAGATGCGCGCGAGCTGCGGCTCGCCGGCTCCGAGACCCTGGCCGGCGCCGACGGGGGTGGAGGCGGGAATATCCTGGCGGAGGACATTCGCATCGGTGGCGAAAGTGCCGGCGGGAGCGGTGGGTGCGGGAGCCGGAGTGTAGGCGGGCTCGACGGGGGCAAGAGGAGCGGAGGGGAGAGTAGCGATCGGCGTGACGTCTGAGACCGGGAGGCGAACGTAGCCGATGAGGGCGCGGTTGAGGGAGAATTTATTGTAGCGACCGGCGATGTCGGCGAACTGGACGGCGTCTTTCTCGGCGGCGAGGCCGACGACTGCGGAGTCGGCGCGGGGGGCGGCGAAGTAGGCTGCGCCGGGGCGGACATCGAAGTTTTTCAAGGTGTCCTTTTCCGCGACGTATACGGTGTGGGGGCCGGCGAGCTCGACGGCCTGCCAGCCGGACGGTGCCGGAGTGGTGGCGATGCGTGAGCCGGCCTTGGCGGTGCCGAGGACGGTGCTGGAGGCGTCGGGCGCGGCGTAGGCGGTGGCGGCCTCGGCGAGATCGGCGGCGCGGCTGGAGAGAACGCCGGCGGCGCAGAACGCGACGGCGAGGAGGGAGGGGAGCAGGTTACGCTTCATGACGTTGGGAAGAGGTGCGGGGGGATTTGGGTTTGGCGTTAAGCCGGAGCGAGGACGGGCGGGGGGCGATGCCGGGAAGGGCGAAGAGCGACTCGATCTGAGAAGGTGAAAGTTGCTGGCCGGCCCGCAACGGGATTCCGCGCAAAGGGAAGGCGCCGATCTGGTAGCGTTTGAGGCGTTTTACGGGATAGCCGAGGGCAAGGAAGAGCTGGCGGATCTCGCGCTTCTTGCCGTGGTGCATGTGCACATCGAGCGAGGTGGCGAGGCCGCCGGCGTTGGGGTTGATGAGATTGGCGTATTCGACTTTCAACTTCTCGCCCTCGATGGTGATGCCCTTGATGAGGCGCGGGATTTTTTCGCGAGGGAAACCCATCTCGAGCACGACCAGGTAGCGTTTGACAACTTGATTGCTCGGGTGGGTGAGGCGTTGGGCGAGATCGCCGTCGGTGGTGATGATGACGAGGCCCTCGCTGTCTTTGTCGAGGCGGCCCGCGGTGAAAAAGCGGAACTTGGCCAGTTCGCGCGGGAGCAGCGTGAAGATGGTCTCGGGATTAAATGGATCGTCGTTGGAGCAGATGAGGCCGCGCGGCTTGTTGAGCGCGAAAGTGATTTTCGGCTGGGCGATGGAGCGGACGGTCTTGCCGTTGACAGTGACCTTGTCGGCGGACGGATCAATTTTCTGGCCGAGCACGGCGACCGTGCCGTTCACCCACACGCTTTTCTCCGCGATGAGGACCTCGGCGGCACGACGCGAACACACGCCGGCATCGGCGATGAACTTTTGCAAACGAACGGTGGTGTCGATCATGGACTTGCGATTTGGCGGGAAAGCGCGACGGGAAGCAAGCGTGCGGGCGGGTTCGAGTCCGGATTGCCGGTTCGGACCCGATTTTGCACCAGACATGGCAGCTCGAGAGGCGTCGGTGGCGCGAGCGGCGGCGGTTGGAGGAAGAGGTCGCCGGCGGCTCGCCATGCGGCCCTTTTGATTCGCCCGGCGGAACAAGCCGAGAAATGGCCCTTGACTCAGGCGGGACGCTTTGAGGTTCTGTCCGTTTTCTCAAACCAACACCAACACTCCTATGGCCAATACCAAGTCCGCCATCAAAGCCGCCCGCAAAACTATCCGCCTTACCGCGCGTAACAAGGCGACCAAGACCCGCCTGAAGACCCTTAACAAGAAACTCGCCGCTGCGGTGGCTGGTTCCGACAAGGCCGCCGCCAAGGCCGCCGCGAGTGCCTACGTCGCTGCAATGGACAAGGCCACCAAGTCCGGTGTCGTTCACAAGAATGCCGCCGCCCGCGCCAAGTCCCGCACCGCGAAGATCGTTTTCGCCAAGTAAGTCCGCCGCGACCGGGACTCTTGAAGTCCCGTTTCCGAGCCCGCCTCCGCCTTCATGGCGGGGCGGGTTTTGTTTTTTCGCACTCCGTTCGCATTGCGGGATTGTGCCGGAGGCGGCTTTGGGTTGAAACCCGCGCGTGCCCGCACCCGCCGTTCAGCTCTTCCTCAGTCCCGGTGCCGAGGAGACGTGGACGCAGGTTGTGCGTCCCTGGCTTCAGGCCGGTCATGGTCGGCTGGCCCGCCGCTTCGTCGTCGTGCCGACTCGCGGCCAGGCTCTGGCCTGGAAGCAATGCTGCGTGCGTGAGGGCCTCGCCCTGCTGGGCGTGGAGTTTATCACCCCCGGCCTCGCCCGTCGTAAATGGCGGCATTTGTTGACCGAGACTCGTCCGGTTCTCGGCAAGGAGTTCCTCCTGCTCGGACTGCGCGGCATCATCGCCGACCGGATCCAAGCGATCACACCGGACGATCCGACCTACGGCTACTGGCAAAGCCTGAGCAGCGATCCCGAGCGGGCGTTGGAGGCTTTTGATGATTTGCAGAAAGCGGGCTTCGGGCCGAACGCGTTTCCGCGTGCGGTCCCGGCGCAGGCTTTTTCCGAGCTTAGAGAGTGGGTGTCGGGTCTGAGCGGGGTGCTTGGCCACGAGGAGGCGCAACAGGCTGCACTGCGTCCGCTCGGACCCGGCGATGCAACGCTCGATGCCGAGTTGCTGGTGCCCGGATTGGGTGCGGAGGCCTGGGGCGAGTTTTTCAACGTGGCGGCCCTGGTGCGGCGCACACAGGGAGTCACCGTGGTCGTGCCGATGCCCACGATGAGCGGCGCGGGCGGCCTTGATGAGGAATGGGCCAAGGTTTGGGAAGCATTTCTAGGCGTTCCCGCCGAGGCATTGGAGGTCGGCGCCGTAACCAAAGCCGGTGTGGCACTTGCCGAAAGCTGGATCGGAACTGGTGTCGGGGCGTCCGCGTTGTTGCCGCCGGTCGAACTCTTGATCGGCGAGAATCGCGAGGCGGAACTCCATGCGGTGGTCGGGCAAGTTGAGAAATGGCTTAACGAAGGAGCGGCGGATGCGGATGCTGCCCCGAGGGCGACCGATGCCGCCATCGGCCTGGTTTTGCCGGGGGCGGGACCGG
This sequence comes from Opitutaceae bacterium, assembly GCA_027488595.1. GTDB lineage: Bacteria > Verrucomicrobiota > Verrucomicrobiia > Opitutales > Opitutaceae > IMCC26134_A. The sequence goes on from JAIYBI010000224.1 coordinate 7,747, forward strand.
GGCATCGCCGGTTGGTGGAGTTGCTCCGCGAGCGCGCGATTCCCTTCAACGATCTCGTCGGCCGGGTGGCGGCGCCGCCGCCCGAGCTTCAGTTGCAACGAGCCGTGGTGGAGTTTTGGGCGGCGGGTGCGCGCCTTGACGATTTGTTCGGGCTTTGGCCGCGCGTGCGGGCCCTCAACTGCGTGCGCATGGAGGCGTCTTACGGAAAGTTCCGCAGCGTGATCGAGGGCGCGTTTGAAGAAGCCTGCGATCATTCTTTCAACGCCGCGCTGCCCTTGTTTGCGCGCATGGCCGAGGCTGATAACGACGCGGCGGCGAAAGATGTGTTGAATCTGGCGGCGAAGCTGCTGCCCGCGTGGCCGGAGCGCCTGAGTCTGGCTGACGCGATTGAGCGCTTCCGTGACCTTTGCGCCGCGTGGCGCTTGCCCATGCCGGAAACCCTGGCTTCGGCGGCAGGCTTTGCCGCGAAGGTGACGCGTGAATGGCCGCGCGCCTTGCTGGCGGATTTTTTGTTGGGCTTCCTGCCCGAAACTGCACCCGCGGAAGAAGAGCAGGCGGCACACGGCGGCTTCGCTCCGGTGACGCTGAGCACCCGCCGCCGGGCGGAGGGCGTGCCTTGGACGCACTTGATCGTCCTGCATGCCAATGCCGGGGAGTGGCCGCAACGGCGCGACCCCAACCCGTGGTTAACCGACGCCGAGCGCGCGGTCTTGAGTGTGACGGGGCGTTTTTCAATCGGCCTTTTCACCAGCGAACAGACGGCGGGGCTCGAAAAAGCCGGCATGGCGGCACTCATCGCCGATGCCAGCGAAGCAATCGCGCTTTCGGCCGCGGTGTGCGACGAACGCGATGCCGAGACGCGCCTTTCTCCCAACAGCATCCTGGAGCGCGTGCTCTGGGCGCGCGGCGAGAGGCGGCCCGCCGAAGCGATGGTGCGGATGGCACGGCCTGCCCCGATCGGCGCGGCGATGGATGAGGCAGGCGCGGCGAACATCGAACGGTGGCGGCAAATTACGCAGGGCCGAAACGATGGAATGCGGCCCTTTGACGAGTTTTTCCTCAGCTTGAGTTCCGTGCCGGACGAGTCCCGCCCGGTGGTGCCGGAGCGGGTATCGCCGCATACGGTGGAGGCGAGCTTCGCGGATCCGGCGGTGTGGTGGTTCAAGGGCCTGCTGGGATTGCAAGCGCAGGGCCATGATCCCCTGCAGCGGGTTCTGGCCCGGAGGCGCGGCACGCTTGCGCACCGCTTGCTGGCCGGAGCGGTGCGATCCGAAGGTTGCGCGGAGGGGGAGTGGGGGCCCCTGCCCGGTCAGGCGGAGGCGGAGCGCCGGCTCGCCGCGCTTCTGGCGGCGGAACGGGCGGCGCGCCCGGATAATTTGTATTGGAGATCGGAATACATCAGGCTTGCCGGTCTCTGCCGTGATTTGCTGGGTGAACTCTACCAGTCCGGCGCGGGCGATTTCGTCGCGGTGGAGTGGTGGCTGCCCTCCGCTGCCTTGCTGGACCTCGACGGCATCCGCCTGCCGCTGCGCGGCCGGATTGACGTGGTGCGCAGCGACCGGCGGGGCTGGGAAGGTGCGCAACTTCACCTTTACGACTACAAGACCGGCAAAGCTGACGAGCCTTTGAGCGCGGCGCGCATGGCGGCGCGAGG
>JAIYBI010000076.1 GCA_027488595.1 Opitutaceae bacterium
GACGGGGCTGGTTTGCCGGGTTCAAGGGCGAGCATTGCAAGCCACACGGCTGCGGCGGCGAAAGGAACCGCGCCCGCCGTAACCCACCAGGCAGAAACACGGCGGTGCGCGGGTGTAAAAGAAGGAACGTTGCCGCCGCCGGCGGCGGAGTCGGCAGCGCCCGCACGGAGCAGGGCACGAAGGGTGCGCCACTCGCCCGCCGGGTCCGGCATGGCGGCGCCGGCGGTGTCCGCCCGCCATGCTTCCGCCGCCTCGGCGAGATTGGCACGGATGCGGCGACACGCGGGACAAGCCTCGACGTGCCGATCCAGCGCCTCACGCACGGCCGCGTCGAGCGGACCGTCGCGTTCGGCGGAGAGGAGCGGGGTGGCGTCGCGGCAGATCATGGGAGCGGAGAGACGGGCTGTTTAGAAACGATAGCGCTGGCGGGCGCCGTCGGAGACCACGAAGGTATCGGTGCGTTCACCGCTGCCGTAGCCACTGTAGCTGCGCTCTTCGCGGCAGACCGGAGTGGTATCCACCCAGACGCGCTGGGTTTCGTAGGTGTAGTAGCCGGGCTGGCAGACGCGGGTCTGGCGGCCGCAACGGTCGGTGGTGATGATCCAGCGCTCCGGGACGTAAATCCGGGTCTGCACAGTTTTCCAGTAGCCGGAGGGTGCCGGAGGCGCGTAGTGGCGCGGTCTTTCAACAATGACAACGGGAGCCGGCTCGTAGGCCGGGGGCGGGCAATACACGACGGGAGGCGGGCTTGTGTGGCGCTCAATCTGCGAGCCGATGAGCACGCCGCCGAGGAAGCTTCCTACGCCGATCCAGACCTTTTCGTTATTGCGTCCGGCATGAGCGGACGCGGGGACGGCTGCGAGGCCGGCGAGGACAGAGGCAATGAGGACGGTGGTTTTCATGGTGTTCCCGAGTTGGGTTCGGGTGATGAGACGAAGCTCGGGGAACGTTTATTCGTTTTTTCTTTTCGCGAAGCCACCGGCCCTCAGTTGGCGATGAGGATGACGGCGTAAACCTCGCCCTCGGCGCGCGCCGGTCCGCCAAGCACAGCGGGCACGCCGGGCCGGAGCACAAGGCCTGTGTCCATAAGCGCGCGCGGGCCGTCGAACCAGCTCACTTGCACGCGAAGACGCTGGTCGGCGCCCGGGGTGGTTTTGAGCTTCAGGCGCTGGCCGCCGCCGAGGTCGAGGCTGCCTTCGCCGGGGATGGCCAGTGCGGCGCGATCGCGTCCGATGTATTGAAAACTCTCGAAACGCAGCACGCGGCGAAGCGTGGCATCATAGGCGGCGAGGCGCGGGTCGGGCTTGCCGGGGGACTTGGAGGCGACGACGAGCACGGCCTCGATGGCGGTCTTGGCGGCCGGCGCGGCCTGGGCGAAGGCGCGGGTGGGGAGCGAGGCGAAGAGACAGACGACGGCGAGGAGGAAGGCGGCGAGTTTCATGGGCGGGAGGACTGGAGTTTGCGGACGAGAAGTTGGCGGGCCTTGTGCAGGCGGGACATGACGGTGCCGACCGGGCAGCCGAGCGCGTGGGCGATCTGTTCGTAGGTCTGGCCTTCGATCTCGCGCAAGGCGAGCGCGGCGCGCAGGAGAGGGGGCAGTTGGGCCAGGGCTTTTTCAAAAAGCGCGCGGCGCTCTGCGGCGGCGAGCTCGGCGGGTGTATCGTCGGCGGCGATGGGCTCGGGTGCGCCGAGGCGGTCGTCAGGGCCGGCGGAAAAGGGCAGGAAGCGGGAGAACCAGCGCTGGCGTTTGCGCAGGTGATCCACGGCGCGGCGGGTTGCGATGGGGTGGAGCCAGGTGGTGAAGCGTGACTCGCCGCGATAGGTCGGGAGTGTTTTCCAAACCGTGAGCCAGACTTCCTGGCAGACATCGCGGGCATCGTGCTCGTGGCGCAGGATCGCGACGACGAGGCGGAAGGTGGCGGGGTAATGAGTCTGCATCAACTCGCCGAAGGCCCGCTCGTCACCGTTGCGTGCGCGGGCTATCAACGCGGTGTCGCGCGCAACGGAATCGAGCTCCGGTGTGTTCCCGCCCTCCTGCGGCAGCGGGGAATCGGAGTCGTTGCGGGCGGAGGACATCGAAGAGATTGGGTAGGCGGACGCGGCAGAATATGCCAGCCTGTGGAAATGCGGGAGGCGGATTTTTGCTGCCGCATGGCCGCGTGCTCAATTCGTGCTTGCCCGATACAAAGCAACTGCGGGCATAGTTCGAATTCTTAACTTGAGCACACAGCCTGACCTCTCTTCGCGTCGTAGCACCCGTTCCGGTCAGTCGGCCGAGGTCGGATTGATCCACGGGTATCCTTCGTTTTTCTGGCTCGCGGTCGCGGCGATCCTGGTCCTCGCCCTTGTTCTGCGTTGGGCGCGGGTCGATGCGCTTGAGCCCTTCATCGACGAAGGGGCGAATACTCTTTCCTCGTTGGATGAAACCGTGCGGCACGCGTTCAATCCCGTCGCGCAAGGACGCCCCTTGGTCGCCTGGATGTTTCGCCCGGCCGAGTTCCTGCCGTTCACCACAATCACCAACGCGCGCGTGGTGGTCGCGTTGACGGGTGCCGCAACCGTCGCGCTGCTCGGTCTCGGTCTCGCGTTGAGCGCTGGGCGGCGGGCGGCCCTGCTCGGCATGGGGTTGTGGGCGACGCTGCCGATCGTGGTGTTCCATGAGAGGCTCGTGCTCCAGGATCCCGCAATTGCGGCGTTAATGGCGGCGGAGTTCGCGTTGATGGCGCTCTATGCCCGCACGGCTCAGCCGGGCAGGCGCTCTGCGCTGGCGTTCGGAGGTGGGTTCTTGTTCGGCACCGCGCTGCTGGTGAAATTGTCGGCGGCGTTGGCGTTGCCTTGGATCGGCCTGGCCTTCGTTGGGTTGCAGCTTCAGGCGGGCAGGCCGGTTTTTGAGCGACGCTGCTGGTTGATCGCGGTCGGCGTAGCCGTGCCGTTTTTGTTGTTAGGCTCGGATCTCGCGCGACTCGGTGGCCGACTCACCGAATTGGGCAGTGTGCCCAACTATAACGCGGCGTCCAACAAGCTGGCGCTCTTCGGCGCCATGGTGGCGGAAGCCAAGACGCGCGTGCCGCTGTTTGCTTCGTGGTATGCGGGCTACGGCGGGGTTGCGCTCCTCGCGTTGCTGGCGGCAGCGGCCTTCGGCCTGTTCAAATCCGGATCGCTGGCGCGCTGGCTCGCGCTGGGCTGGGTGCTGACCTTCCTCGGTGCCTGCTTAATCTATCACCTGCCCTACGCGCGCTACCTCGTGCCGGATCACATCCCGCTGGTCCTGTTCATCGCGGTCGTCCTTGGCACGCTCACGATACGCTGGCAAAACATCGCGGCGTCCGCGTTGGTGGTCTTGACCTTGGGCTGGTGGGTCCGCACCGACCTTCAAATCATCCGCGATCCGGCGACGGCGCGGATTCCTCAAGTTGACGTGATCCAATACGTCACCGGTTTCTGGAGCGGCAACGGAGTGAGGCGGCTCGAGGCCTTCCTCGACGATCATTCGGAAAAGCAGAAGCAGCCGTGTCTGGTCATCGCGCACACCCACTTTCGGCCCGGTTGCTATGGCCTGTTGCTCGCCGCTCGAGAGAACCCCAACTTCAAGGTCGTCCGGTGTTATCAGAATCCGAACGAGTTGGCTGACATCGGCGCGGTCGTCGCCAGCGCCACCAAAAGCTTTGGCCTCGAGCCCGCCGTTTTCGTGTTGGACGAGATGTCGTCGCCCGAGGTGGTGAACGCCCTGCGTGCGGCGGGAGCAGACGAGGCGCCCGCGTTCGATCTCGTGCGGGCCAACGGCGCGGATCGCTTCACGCTCTATCGTTATCGGGACAAGCCGTGAGGCGGAGCAAACGGGCCCCGGTTTCGCACGCGGCCACCGCGAACAACTGCTACTGATAGGAAACGGGATTTTGCCGGGGATCCGGCCTGTTGGGGTTTTCAGTGAGCCAATGTATTTCGTTCGGCCTCATTCAATGCCGCTGCCACCCTCATTTCCACACCGGCCAAGGCAGCTAACACCAAGCATTCGCCGATGAAATAGGCCAATCCCCAAGCGGTGATTTGGGTGCGGTAAACAACGCATAAGACCACGGTTACGGCGCAATAACTCAGATTGGCCAGGGCTATGATGCGCAGGAAGGGCGAAAAACCGCGGCGGATAAACAGGCAACAACCGAGGGAATACATGGCAAATAGCGAGCCCGCTATTGCCAGTTTATACAGCGCCTCGGCCGGCATCCCGAACAATTGCGTCCAGCGGGCCAACACGCCAACGGTGAGGGCCACGGTGAGCATGGCGCCGAGGGCATCGGTCAGAAAAAGCTTTTGGGGAGATGCTATGAAATACTTCACGTCCTGTTGTTGTTTTTCTCTCACATTCGAACGCGCCCGCTCAAGGCAGTGCCGCGATCAGCTCACGCATCAGTTCTTTCACGCGGCGATGATGGATCAGCGGTGCGGCTTGTCCGGCATAGAGCGACAGCAACGCCGCGTCACCACGAAGCACGCCTTCCATCTTCACCGGTCGGTTGAAGGCGGCCTGCAAGGGAAACGGCAGGGCCGGATGCGCGCTGTTTTCGAGTTCTTCGAGCAGCGGCGAGTCCATGAAACGGGCGAGTCTTCCGGTGAAGCGTCGGCTCAGCCGCGTGCGAGCCGACGCGGGCGTGAACAAGGCCTCGCGATGCGGCGGCGGGCAGTTCGATTCCTCGCAGGCAAGGAACGCGGTCCCGATCTGCACCGCGTCCGCGCCAAGTTGAAAGGCCGCTTTGATGCCGCTGGCCTCCGCGATGCCTCCGGCGGCGATCACGGGCCTGCGGGTGATTTTTCGGACCTGCGGCAAGAGTGAGAACGTTCCCGTGAGCGAGTCTTCGGCAGGCCGCAGGAAGCTCGGACGATGCCCGCCCGCATCCGAACCCGTCGCCACGATCATGTCCACGCCCGCCTCATCGAGGGCGGCGGCCTCTTCCAGCGTCGTCGCGGCTCCCGCGGTCAAAATGCCGCGTCGGGCGCAATTGCGCAGGATCTCTGTATCGGGGATTCCAAACACAAAACTGAACATCGCAGGTCGCAGATCGAGAATCACCTCCGCCTGCTGCTCGAAACTGAAATTGTCCGGCGGCTCGATGGGAGGCGCCGCGATGCCTAAGCGTTCGTAAACCGACGCAAACTGGCGCAAGCCGTGTTCGTGATGCGTCACGGTCATCCGCTCCGCACCGGAATCATGCCGCGAGACCCACAGGTTGATGTTAAAAGGATTCCGGGTGGCCGTTCGCAGATCGCGGATCACCTCACGCATCTGCATCGGAGACAGATGATGCGCTCCGAAGGAGCCGAGCCCGCCTGAATCGGAAACGGACGCGGCGAGCCGCACCGACGACAACCCGCCACCGAACGGTCCCTGAATGATCGGATGCTCGATGCCGAGCCGTGAGGTGAACGTCTTCATGTTTACCCGGCGAACTGGTTCAAGATCACGGTCTCGCTCTCGTCGAGACGATCCCCTCGCGGCCACGGCTCCCCCATACTTTTGCCGACCGCGATCATGAAGCTGATCGCATGGTCCGCCGGCAGACGGATGATTTTGGAAACCGCCTCCGGGTCGAATCCCACCATCGGACAGGTCTCGTAGCCGAGTCCGCGCGCGGCCAGCATCAGGGTCATGCCGCCCAGTGCGGTGGAGCGCATCGCTTCGTCGCGTATGAGCTGGTCCTTGCCAGTATAGAAGCCCTTCAAGGCGGGAACCAAAATGTTCTGCACAGCTTGCGGCGTGTGGCTCCAGTAGCGCTCCGGCTGATGCTCGTGCGCCTTCAGGTCCGCGCACATCACCACCAACAGTGACGCATCCGTCACCTGCGCCTGATCCCAGGCCGCGGCGCGAATCCGCCGCCGTAGTTCAGGATCGCGCACGAGCACGAACCGGTAGTTCTGCATGTTGAAGGAGGACGGCGCGAGCCGGGCCAGTTCCATCAGCCTCTCCACATCCGCCTCCGGCATGGCGTGGGCGGGATCGTAGTGCTTGATGGAACGACGGGTTTCGATGGCTTCGAGTATGTACATAGGATGATGCCATGCCCTTGACGCGAAGGTTACATTTGTACACCGACGGTCTTGTTTTCGGCCTTA
>JAIYBI010000505.1 GCA_027488595.1 Opitutaceae bacterium
ACCCAGGCCATCGAGCGCATCCGTATCCAGTTTCCCGATGCGCCGGTCGTCGCCCACCCCGAATGCGTCGAGGCCGTGCGCGACCTCGCCGACGAGGTTTGCTCCACCGAGCTGATGGTGAAGTTCGCCAAAAACTCCCCCGCCGACCGCATCATCGTCGTCACCGAGAGCGGCATGTTGCACCGCCTGCGCCGCGAGGTGCCGAACAAGACTTTTATCGCCGGCCCCACCGACACCTGCGCCTGCAACGATTGCCGTTACATGAAGATGAACACCATCGAGAAGGTCCGCGACGCCCTCAAGTTCATGCGCCCCGAGCTCGACGTCCCCGAGCCCATTCGCTCCGCCGCTCTCGTGCCGATCCAGCGCATGTTGGACTGGAGCCGCTGAGTCTCGGATCCGCATGGTCGTCTGATTGCCCTTCCGTTAACCTTCGCCGCATGTCCGCCACGCCTCCCGCCGCCTCCGCATCGCCCGAGCCCGCCCCCAAGCTCACCCCGATGCTCCAGCAGTATTTCGAGGTCCGCCGCACTCTGCCGAAAGACACCCTCCTCCTCTTTCGCCTCGTCGATTTCTACGAGCTGTTCTTCGACGACGCCATAGACGCCTCCCGCCTGCTCGGCCTCACCCTCACCAAGCGCGGCGAGCATCCCATGGCCGGCCTGCCTTTCCACGCCGCCGACACCTACGTCAACAAGCTCCTCGCCGCCGGCCGCAAGGTCGCCATCTGCGACCAGGCCGAGCCCGCCGTCGCCGGCAAACTCGTCCGCCGCGCCCTCACCCGCATCCTCTCCCCCGGCACCACCCTCGACGCCAAACAGCTCGACGCCTCGCGCAACCACTACCTCGCCGCCCTCCACGCCGACCGCGCCGGCCTCCACGCCGCCTGGCTCGACCTCTCCACCGGCGACTTCCGCCTCGCCTCCGACCCCCGCCCCGAAGACCTCCTCCCCGTCCTCACCGCCCTCGATCCCCGCGAACTCGTCCTCCCCGAGGGCCTGCTCGATAAATGGCGCTCCGCCCCGCACGACCAGACCGCCCTCCACTCCCTCGCCGCCTTCGCCGCCGGCCGCACCCTCACCGAGCTGCCCGCCTTCCAATTCGAGCCCGCCACCGGCCTCCGCGCCGTCCTCTCCACCCTCGGCGTGCTCAACCTCGAGGGCTTCGGCATCCCGCAGGACCACGCCGCCCTCGGCCCCGCCGGCGCCCTCGTTCTCTACGTCACGGAAAACCTCTGCGCCAAACCGGAGAACCTCCACCGCCTCCAGCTTCACCGCAGCTCCGCCACCCTCCTCCTCGACCCCGCCACACTGCGTAATTTGGAGATCTTCGCCTCCACTCGCGGCGAGCGCACCGGCTCCCTGCTCTCCGCCCTCAACCGCACCCGCACCGCCCCCGGCGCCCGCCTGCTCGAAGCCTGGCTCGCCGCGCCCCCGCAGGACCTCGCCGAGATTCGCCGCCGCTCCGCCGCCGTCGGCGCCCTCCTCGCCGCCCCCGGCCCGCTCGCCGATCTCCGCGCCGCGCTCACCAACGTCCGCGACATTCCGCGCATCCTCGGCCGCCTCCAGAACCGCCTCCGCAACCCCCGCGAGCTCGGCGGCATCCGCGACACCCTCCGCCAGCTTCCCGATCTGCGCTCCGCAGTGGATTCCTTCGCCGCCCCTCTGCATCCCTTCGTCGCCGAGCTTCGTGACTTCGCGTCTTTGCGTTTAACCCTGGATAAGGCCCTCGCCGACGAACTCCCCGCCGACCTCGCCGATGGCAACCTCATCCGCCCCGGCCACGACGCCGAGCTCGACCGCCTCCACTCCCTCAAGACCGACAACCGCGCCTGGCTTTCCGAACTCGAAGCCACCGAACAAGCCCGCACCGGCATCCGCAGCCTGAAGGTCAAATTCACCAACAACTTCGGCTACTACATTGAGGTCACCAAGGCCAACCTCCACCTCGTCCCGGCCGACTACATCCGCCGCCAGACCACCGTGAACGGCGAGCGCTACGTCACCGACGCCCTGCGCCAAAAAGAAAAGGAAATCCTCTCCGCCGACGATAACGCCCTCGCCCGCGAACACGCCCTCTTCGCCGAACTCGTAGCCGCCGTGCTCGACGAATCCGTCGCCCTCGCCCGCACCGCCAACGCCCTCGCCGAGCTCGACGTCCTAGCCGGCTGGGCCGAGCTCGCCCGCGAGTGGGACTACTGCCAGCCCGAGTTCGTGGACGACGCCGTTTTGGAAATCACCGCCGGCCGCCACCCCGTGGTCGAGCAGATGCTCCGCGATCCCTCCCGCCCCGCCGGCTCGCAGGCCTTCGTCCCCAACGATACCCGCCTCTCCGCCACCGCCGACCAACTCGCCCTGCTCACCGGCCCCAACATGGCCGGCAAATCCACCTACATCCGCCAGATCGCCCTCATCGCCCTCATGGCCCATGTCGGCAGCTGGGTGCCCGCCACCGCCTGCCGCCTCGGCTTGGTGGACCGTATCTTCTCCCGCGTCGGCGCGAGCGACGACCTCGCGCGAGGCAACTCGACCTTCATGGTCGAGATGAACGAGACCGCCAACATCCTCAACCACGCCACCGACCGCTCCCTCATCATCCTCGACGAGATCGGCCGCGGCACCTCGACCTACGACGGACTCTCCATCGCCTGGGCCGTCGTCGAGCACCTCCACGCCGACCCTGATCGCGGCCCCCGCACGCTTTTCGCGACCCACTACCAAGAGTTGACCCAGCTCGAAAAACACCTGTCACGCCTCCGCAACTACAGCGTCGCCGTGAAGGAGTGGAACGACGACATCGTCTTCCTTCGCCGCGTCGTGTCGGGCCCCGCCGAGCGCAGCTTCGGCATCCAGGTCGCTCGCCTTGCCGGCCTGCCGCCATCCGTGATTGACCGCGCCCGCGCAATCCTCGCCAAACTCGAAGGCGACGAAACCGCCGTCGAACTCCCCGCCGCCCCGACGGCGAAGCCCAAGAAAAAGCTCACCGTCGCCCCCGCTTCCGACACCGCCCAGTTGGAGCTGCTCTGACCATGGAGTGCGAAGCCTCGGCTCTGTGTCCAATCCTCAATCACGGACACCCACGCCAGGCTCGTTCCAGATATTCTAAAAAACGCGTGACGCGCCGCGCCTTCCCGAAGGGTTAAAAATTGGGGCAGGTTCGAAACCGACGCATCTTCATTATCCCAGCGCCGCCTCAAACTTCACCGCATCCTCCGGCGTATCCACGCCGAGGCCGGGATCATTGGTGACGTCGCAACCGATCTCGTATCCATTCTCCAAGACGCGCAGCTGCTCCAGTTTCTCTATCCTCTCGTAGCGCCCGAGCGGCAGTGTCGCGAATTTCTCCAGCAACTCCGCCTTGTAGGCATAGAGCCCAAGGTGCTTGTAGCAGGGGTTCGCAGCGACCCAGGCGTCGTCAACTTTGCCGCCGAGGTCGCGCGCAAAGGGCATCGGCGCGCGTGAAAAATACAGTGATCGCCACCCTCCACCAGGCGCGAAAACGACCTTTACCTGATTAGGGTTGGTGAAGTCCTCCGCCCGCTTAAAAGGCGTCGCCAACGTGGCCATCGCCGCCGGCCCCGCAATGAGCTCCGCCAAGCGGCGAATCTGCGCGCCGGTCACCAGCGGTTCATCCGCCTGCACGTTGATCACGTGATCTGCCCGCACCGTGCGGTTAGCCTCGGCAAGGCGGTCCGTTCCGCTCTGGTGCGCCACCGAGGTCAGGATTGTTTCAAACCCCGCCGCTATCAAGGGAGCCGCCAGCAACACATCATCCACCGCGAACCAGAGCGGAAACTCCGATGCCTCCGCTCGTATGCGCTCAGCCACCCAGAGCACCAGTGGCTTGCCCTTGATGCTATGCAAAAGCTTGCGCGGGAAACGCGTGGATTCGAGGCGGCAGGGCACGATGATCGCGGTGACGACGGACATGATTCGCGCACCCTGCCCGCACTGATTTTAGGTTGCAAGACAGGCCTCGGCGGCAAACCTTCCCCTCACATGGACGACACTGCCAGCGCCGCCACTTCCGCTCAACTCAGTCGAGAACTCGTTGTGCAAAACAAGATGGGTATTCACGCCCGTCCTGCAGCCATGATCGTGCGCATCACCAATAAATTTAAGTCCGATGTGATGGTCGAAAAGGATGATGAGCAGGTAAATGGAAAATCCATCATGGGCCTCATGATGCTCGCCGCCGGCAAGGGCTCGAAGGTCAAGTTTCTCGCCACCGGCGCCGACTCGAGCGCCATGCTCGACGAGCTCGACGCCCTCTTCGCCCGCAAGTTCGACGAGGCCTGAGCCGGGCGCATCTGACCGCATGGCGGGACCAAAGAGTCGTTTCGTTCCGGGTCCGGCTTCCCTTCTCAGATTCCGAAAAACACCCGGGCAGTCCGCGTGCTCGTCTCCGCCAGCTCCGCATAGTCCACCCCGAGCACCGTCGCCGCATACTCCGCCGTGAGCCGCAAATACGCCGGCTCGTTCGGCTTCCCGCGATGCGGCATGGGCGTCAAATACGGGGCATCCGTCTCGATCATCAGCCGCGCCAGCCCCTGCGCCCGCATCGCCTCCCGCGCGCTTTCCGCGTTTTTGTAGGTAACGACTCCGGTGAAGGACCCGAAGGCCCCGCGCCGAACCAGCTCGCCCATCTCCGCGACACCTTCCGAGAAGCAGTGGAACACCACCCGCCGCCAATCCACCCCGCTCGCATCAATCATCGCAACGCACTCCGTAAACGCAGCCCGCGAGTGAATCACCAGCGGACACCCCTTGCGCTTCGCGATCTCCAGTTGCGCCGCGAACGCACAGCGTTGCCATGCCTTCAAATTTTCTCGGGCCGGCTCCTCTTTTGGGAGGTGAAAATGATCCAGTCCGCACTCCCCCAATGCCACCGGCCGCGCACCCGTCCCGCTCCAAAATGCCTCGATCTGCGCCACCTCTTCCGCCCAGTTGGCACCGACCGAGCACGGATGCAGCCCGACGGTGTAAAACACTTCCCCTACGTAGCGCTCCGCGATGCCCCGATAGATTGCCCAGTCGTCGCTGCCCGTGCCGATCGTGATCATCGCCCCCACTCCCGCTGCCCGGGCCCGCTCCAGCGCCGCCGCCGTCTCCCCGCGCGCCTCAAACCCGTCGAGGTGTGTATGCGTATCAATCAAGGTCACGTTGCTCATATTCTGATTCTATCCGCCGTATCGCTCTTCCAAATACGCCAGCAGCGCCTTCGGTCCCAAGGCCTCGCCCGTGACCCGCAGCGTGAGCGCGAACGCATCCTCCCGCCGGCCGTGCGCATGCACCTCGGCCCGAAGCCAGTCGAGCAGTCCGCCAAACTCGCCGCGCGCGAACTCCTCCTCCAGCGCGGGCCGCGCCCGCCGCGCCGCCGTCCAGAGCTGCGCCGCGATCATGTTGCCCAGCGTGTAGCTCGGGAAATACCCGAAAGCACCGCCGCTCCAATGCACATCCTGCAGCACGCCTTCGCCCGCGTGCTCCGGCCTCCGCCCGAGCAGTTCCGTGCTCAACGCATCCCACGCCGCCGGCAGATCCGCCACCGCAAGCGTCCCGTTAAACAAGCGCCGCTCCAGCTCGAAGCGCAGCAGGATATGCAGGTTGTAGTGCACTTCGTCCGCATCCACGCGGATCAGCCCGCCCGGCTCCACCGCGTTCGCCGCCCAGTGCAATGCATCGCCGTCCACGCCTGCCAGCTCTTTGGGAAACTCCGCGCGCATCGTCGGCTCCAGCCAGCGCCAAAAGGCCCGCGATCGCGCCACCTGGTTTTCCCAGAGCCGGCTTTGCGACTCGTGCACCGCCATGCCCGCCGCCACGCCGAGCGCCGTGCCCGCCTGCGCCGAAGGCAGACCTTGTTCGTAGAGTCCGTGTCCCGCCTCGTGGATGGAACTGTAGAGCGCGTCGAGCGGCTCATCGGCGTTGAAGCGCGTGGTAAGGCGCACGTCGTCACCCGAGCCTTCGCAGAAGGGATGCAGCGACACGTCGAGCCGCCCGCGTTTGTAATCAAAGCCGAGCCGCGCCGTCACCGCCCGGACCACGCGTTGCTGCGCCGCTAAGTCGAAGCCGCGCAGTGCCACCGGGGTCCTCGCACACATTTTATCCGCCGCCACGCGAGCGTCGATTCGTCGCACCAGCGGCACCAGTCCCTCGCGCAACTCCGCGAAAAGCCCGCCGATCCGTTCCGCCGTCAGACCGGGATCATGCCGGTCTATCGCAAGGTCATAGGGGCACTCGCCAAAGCCGAGCAACTCCGCCTCCCGCCGCGCCAGCGCGAGGTGTTTCTCCAAAATCGGCGCAAAGGCCGAAAAATCCCGCGCCTTTCGCGCCGCCGCCCACACGTGATAACCTTCGCTGGAGAGCCGCGCCTTCTCCGCCGCCAGCTCGACCGGCAGCTTCACCACCCGGTCGTAATCACGCCGGGCCGCCGCCACCACCACCCGCGCATCAGCATCAAGCCCGCCCGCCGCCAGCACTTGCTCGCACGCGCTGATTGCCGCGCACAGCCCGGTGTCCGTCGCGGCCGCGTGATGCAGCTCGGCCAGCAACTCCGCCTGCGCCGCACGCTGGCCTGCCGCGCCCTCCGGCAGATTCACCTGTTCATCCCAGCCGAGCAGCCCCGATACCGAACCCAAAACCTGGATACGGCGCAGTCGTCCGCACAGTTCCTTGTAGGCGCTTTCCATCGCGGGTGCTTCGTTTGCCATAGGTCGCCCAGCCTGCCCCCTCACCCTTCCCTGCGCAAGCCCGCCTCAAACCTTCGCGCCGTTATCGCACTTAAAGTGGACCCGTTTACGCAACTCCGACATGGTGCGCATCGCCGCTCGCTGGGCGTTCTCATTGCCGCCCGCCGGCGCGCCAGGGATGCGCAGCGTGCCCGATTCCGACGTCGGAGGCAGGTTTTCCGCCTCGATCATACGACCCATCAAAAGCAATTGCTCCGCGCGCGGCTCCAAGCGGCTGATCGGAAATCCAGCATGGCGGGAGAGCCATGCCAGCAAAGTGGCGGACGGTTGCTGTGCTTCGGCGGACATCACGGGAGGTTGCAAGCAAGCCCGCCCGTCCGTCAACCGCCATGAACAATCCTCAATTCAGCAGCTTACAGGCCCGGTTAAGGATGCTTCTTTATAAAATCAAACGTTGCATGCACCGCCCCCGGTATCATTTGTGCTGATACAGTTTCTTCGATAGGTCCGTTCATTTCCGGCTTAGTTAACCGCCTGATCTCAAAACCATGAAAAAACAAATACCGCTAGCTGTATCCTGTGCGCTCCTCGCAGCGTTTAATGCCCTCGCCCCAGCCTCGGCTGCAGCTCAAACCCCGCCAACCCCTGCGCCGCCACCGGCCGCACCCGCGCCCGCCAAGACTCCGGCCGAGAGCGAGGTTGTCACCCTCGAATCGTTCGAGGTCACCGGCTCCTACCTTCCGGCCGCCGCCGATGCCATCGCAACGCCGGTTATCACCGTGGATTCCACCGCGATCGAGCAGTCCGCAACTCGCTCCAACATCCTCGACAGCCTCCGGAAGACCGTCCCTCAATTCAGCGGCAACGGCAACCTCGGCACCAACAATGCCAACATCGGCGGCGGCACCACCAACGGCGGCTCGGCCGTCCAACTCCGCAACGCCGCCACCCTCGTGCTCATCAATGGCCGCCGCATGGCCGTCTCCCCCGTATCCGGCACCGGTGGCGCGAACTTCGTGGACGTTAATCTAATCCCTTTTGCCGCGATTGAGAGTATCGAAGTCCTGCCCGACGGCGCTTCCGCCATCTACGGCACCGACGCCGTTTCCGGCGTGGTCAACGTCCTCCTCCGCGATCAATATGACGGCTTCGAGATCGGCGGTCGTTACGGCTTCACCGACAACAAGGGTCACGCCGACGAGCGCTCCGCCTACGTGCTCGGCGGGGTGGGCAACGACAAAACCAAGATCGCCGTCGCCGCCGAAAACGCCCGTCAGGATCCGATCTTCAACTTCCAGCGCCCGTATTCAGCCGAAACCTACGGCACCGGCAGTTTTCCCGGTTCCGTCAGCATCGGCTCCGACTTTTACCTGCTCTCTCCCTCCATTAATGCGCCGACCGCGATTCCCGGTGGCCAGCCCTCCGGCACTCTTGTAGGCGGCGGCGTTTACAGCGGTCCGAACAGCTTCGGCGACCAGTCGCAGAACTTTAACCTCTCCCAGTTCGTCACCCAGAGCCTCAAGAACGAACGCTCGTCGTTCGTCGCTTCCGGCGAACACAAGTTCAACGATCGCCTCACCTTCTTCGCCGACGTCCTCCTCTCCAAAACTGCGACCTACAGCCAGATCAACGGCCAACCCCTCGTCGTGGACTCCCTCGCCGGCGATATCAACAACCCCTTCGACGAAGACGTCGTGGTCCGCAATCGCTTCCTCGGGAATCCGCGCGGGTATGAGGTGGACACCAACGCCACCCTGTTGACCGCCGGCTTAAAAGGCCGATTCAGCGAGAACTGGACTTGGGAAACCGCCTTCACCCACAGCATGAACCGGCAGGATTACTCCAACCCGGGCGTCATTGACGACGCAAAGCTGAATGCCGCGACCGCCTCTGGGCTTATCAATCTCTTCGCTCGCGAGCAGGCTCCCGGCGCCATCGAAGCGTCCGGCGCCGTCGGAACCGCCACCAGCTCTTTCGAAAGCAAACTCACCGGTGGTGATTTCCGCACCGTGGGCCGCCTTTACGACCTTCCCGCCGGCTCGCTCGATATCGCCCTCGGCGGCGAATACCGCGAAGAATCCCTCACCGGCACGGCAGACCCCCTCAGCATCCCCGACGCCTTCGGCAATATCGGCTGGAACGGCGGCAGCAGCCTCAGTCCCTTCAGCGCTCGCCGTGAAATCAGCGCCGGATTCGCCGAGCTGCGTGTTCCCCTGCTGAAGGAGAAACCGCTCGCCCATTACCTGGAGGTCACCGGCGCCGTGCGTCACGAAAACTACAGCGATACCGATGACCCCACCGTTCCCAAAATCACCTTCCGCTATCTCCCCTTTAACGATCAGTTCGCCATTCGCGGCACCTATTCGGAGTCATTCGCCGCGCCCACACTCTTTGACCTCTTCGGTCCCTCGGGCGTAGGCTTTACCGACGATATCATCCTCGACCCAATCGGACCCGGCCTGCCCGATCCCGATAATCCCACCCAGACGAATCGCCAGGACGTAGGCAACTCGAGTCTGGCTCCGTCCACCTCGCAAAGCTACACCATCGGCTTCGTTTTCTCGCCCAAGGCAATCCGCGGCCTCTCCTTCTCCGCCGACTACTTCCACATTAAACAAGACGGACTCGTAAGCCGCATCGAGGACACCGTCGTCCTGCAAAGCGTGGAAGATCTCGGGCCCGCTTCTCCCTACGCCGATCGCGTTCGCCTCAACGGCTTCGGCGCCGCCGGCAACCCCATCACCGCCCCCGGCCAGATCAGCGGCACCGTCGCCGACGATATCTATCTCACCACACCGCTCGTTAACCTCGCCTCCACTGACATTCAGGGCGTGGACATCCAGGCTCGCTACGAATTCGAAGCCGATGGCATCGGGCGTTTCGATATCCGCAACGTCGTCGGCATCTACCTGCTCTATGAGACCGTGCGGGCTCCCGGCGATGCCCCGCAAGACGACGCCGGCCGCTCCTCTATCCTGAACGGCACCTTGCCGCGCTGGCAGAGCTTCACCTCGGTGGATTACATCCGCGGCCCCTTCGGTGCCTACCTCGGCTACCGCTTCATCCCCTCGCTCAAACACAACGACGGCGGTGACAAGCTCGACTCGTTCTACACCCTCGACGGAGCTGTCTCCTACACGCTCAAGGGCAAATGGTTCGCCGCGAGGGAAGCCAAGTTGACCCTCGGCGTGGATAACATCACCAACCAGTTCGGCCCCTTGGATCCCACCTCCTTCGGTGATTCCAATGTAGACACCGGCACCTATGGCGCGATGGGCCGCTTCTACTACGTGGACGTCAAGCTTACCTTCTAAGTTTGGTGATCGTTGGCTGCCAGCCAACGTCCGTCGCCCCGCGCCGCCCCGCACCACCGGGCGCATACTCCAAAGGCCACTAGTCAATCAATGATTGACTAGTGGCCTTTCCGCTTTCCCTGCGCCGAACGAGAGTCCATTCTCATTCGCAGCAGCCTTCGGAGCCTCCGTTCCGTCCGCCTTCCTTTCGTCTCGCATCTTCTTCGTATGTCCTCCGCCACTGCCATCGCCGCAGATCCCGTCCGCCAGTTTTCCGTCTTCACCGAAAACCGCGTCGGTCGCCTCTACGACCTCACGACTCTGCTTAAGGATAACGAGGTCCATATCATGGCCCTCACCGTGCTCGACACCACCGACACCACGATCCTCCGCCTCGTGGTGGATGACACCGACAAGGCCCGCTCGCTCATGGTGAACAACGATTTTCCTTACGTGGAATGCACCGTCATCGCGGTCGAGATCAACGACGAGAGTGACCTAAAGGAAGTTCTGGCCGCCCTGCTCGAAGCCGAGATCAACATCCACTACGTCTACAGCTTCATCAAACGCCCCGACGGCCGCTCCGCCCTTGTCCTTAACATCGAGGATCACGACGTCGCCGCCCAGTCGCTGAACAACCACGGCTTCAAGGTTCTCACCCAGGCCGACATCGCCCGCTGAGATCGCGTTTCCCCCTGCCCGCCGGGGGTTGCAAGCGCCCGAGTCGCCGGGTCTGCATCGCGGCGTTTCTCCGTTCTCGCACGGCCGACCACGGCCGCAACCCGCCCTCGCGGACGAGTGCCTACTCCGCGCGCTCCATCGCGGCCAGGAGCCTCGCTAAAAACTTACTCGCATCCGGCGCATACTCCGAAACCCCTGCCTTGATTGTCTCGGCTGTCTGCACCCAGCGGCCGCCTCCCGCCAGTTCGTCGGCGCACGCGTCCGCGATTCCCGCCACCGCCGCGCCGCCCATCTCCAGGTGAAATTGCAGCCCGAGCACCCGCTCGCCCATCGCGAAGGCCTGCTGCGCGCAACCTTCGCTCTCCGCCAGCCGCACCGCCCCCGGCGGCAAAGTAAACGTATCGCCGTGCCAGTGCAGCACCGTCACCTCGTCCGGAAACGCATAACGCGAACCTGCGCCTTCCGCCACCGCCCGCACCGGCCACCAGCCGATCTCGCGCTCCGGGTTTTGCATGACTTTTCCGCCCAGCACGTCCGCGATCAACTGCGCCCCGAGGCACACCCCGAGCACCCGCGCCCCGCGCGCCACCGCCGCCGCGATCGCCGCTTTCTCCGCCACCAGCCAGGGAAAATCGCGGTGTTGGTAGATGTTCATCGGCCCTCCCATTACGATCAACCAATCACACGCCTCCGCCTGCGCGCCCGCGACCTCGCCCGCCCACCAGCGCGTCACACTCATGTCGTGTCCGCGCGCCCGCAGCCAGGCCTCGATCAATCCCAGGCCCTCAAACTCCACGTGCTGAAACCAGTGAACTTTCATTCCCGCATCCAAATCACCTGCCCGTTGAAATGCGAATCGCTTTCCGCCCTCCCCTTTCTGCTTTGCCTCCCGCCGCGCTTCGCCGACTTTGTCCCGACACCGCCTCATGGACTTTCCCCTCGACCGCACGCCCGACACCTCCGGCGCTTTCCCGCAAATTGATTTTCGCGCCGAGCTGAACGACGAACAATTCGCCGCCGTCACCGCCGAGCCCGGCCCGCTTCTCGTCCTCGCCGGCGCCGGCTCCGGCAAGACCCGCACCCTCACCTACCGCGTCGCCTACCTGCTCTCCATGGGAGTCCGGCCCGGCGACATCCTGCTGCTCACGTTCACCAACAAGGCCGCCAAAGAAATGCTCGCCCGCGTCGAGCAGCTCACTGGCATCGAGCCCCGCCGTTTTTGGGGCGGCACCTTCCACTCCATCGGCGCCCGCATCCTGCGCATGTATGGCGAATCCCTCGGCCTGCCGAAAAACTCCACCATCCTCGACGCCGACGACTCCGAATCGCTACTCAAAACCTCCGTAGAGGCCTCCGACAAAACTTTCTTCAAAGACAAAACCCACCCCAAGCCCGGCCCGCTTTTCTCCGTCATCTCCCTCGCGCGCAACACCCGCCAGTCCATCTCCGAAACCATCTCGCGCAACTTCCCCCAATACAACGAGCTCGCCGGCCGCATCCCCGCCTTCGCCGCCGCCTACACCGCCGCCAAACGCGAGCAAAACGTCCTCGATTACGACGACTTGCTCGAGCTCTGGCTGGAGCTGCTCATCAAGGCGCCCGACATCGCCACCTACTTCACCACCCGCTTCCGCCACGTGCTGGTGGACGAGTATCAGGATACCAATACACTCCAGTCCGAAATCGTGGACCGCATGGGCGCCCACCACTGCATCATGGCCGTCGGCGACGACGCCCAGTGCATCTACTCCTGGCGCGGCGCTAATTTTGAAAACATCATGACCTTCCCCGACCGGCACTCAGGCACCGCCCTGCACCGGATCGAGACCAACTACCGCTCCACCCCGCAAATTCTCGCCCTTGCCAACGGCGTGCTCGAGGCCCAGCCCAAGGGCCGCCACTTCGAGAAAGAGCTCCGCGCCGCCCGCGCCAACTCCAAGAAACCCTACCTCGTCCAGACCATGGACGCCAACGAGCAGGCCGAGTTCATCATCAAACGCATCCGCTCCCTCATCGAGGACGACGGCGTCTCCGCCTCCGAGATCGCCGTGCTTTACCGCTCCCACTTTGTCGCGCTCGAGATTCAGCTCGCCCTCTCCCGCGCCGGCGTGCCCTACACCATCACCAGCGGCGTGAAGTTTTTCGAGCGCCAGCACGTGCGAGACCTCATCGCCCTCATCCAGTTCGTCTATAACCCGTCCAACACCCTCGCCTGGGAACGCCTCGCCTGCCTGCTCCCCAAGGTCGGCGAAAAGGGCGCGCACAAAATCCACGCCGCCGCGCTCGATCACGCCAAACTCCTCCGTCTCGACTTCGTGGACGCCCTCGCCAGCGACGATGTCGCCGCCAAGGTGCCGAAGGATGCCAGAGACGACTGGCCCCAGTTCTGCGCCTCCCTGCGCGAGGTCGCACAAGCCATGCGCGACGAGAAACCCTCCCGCGCCATCGAGCTCGCGATCGAGGGTTGGTATGGCGACTACATGAAGGGCGAATACGCCGACTACACCGACCGCCTCGACGAGTTAAAAGCCCTCGTCGGTTTCGCCGCCCGCTACGAAGAGATGCAGGAGTTGCTCGCCCAGATCGTGCTACTCAACGGCGAGACCGGCGACCGCTCCGTCACACCCAGCCTGGACGCCATCAAGCTCACCACCGTCCACCAGGCCAAGGGTCTCGAATACGATGTCGTATTCGTCATCGGCCTCGCCGACGGCATGTTCCCCGGCCGCCGCGCCATCGAGGACAACGATGTCGAGGAGGAGCGCCGCCTCTTCTACGTGGCGGTCACGCGGGCCAAGAACGAACTCTACCTCTGTTACCCGAAGGTGGCGTCCCGCGCCGGCCCCGGCGGCATGTTGCTCAACCCGAGCCGTTTTCTCACCGAGCTGCCGTCGCACCTCTACGACACCGTGCGCATTAAACGCCAGTTCGGCTGGTGATACGAAAGCCCCCAGGCATTCAAATTTTTAACCACGGATAAACACGATTGGACCCAGATAGAGAAGGGGCGGTTTCAATCCGTGTGCATCAGCGTCCATCCGTGGTTAACACACTCTCTTAAAGGTCTCTCATACCATTTCGCATTCAATGATATGATAACCCATCACGAATCCACGGGAAGTAGGTGGGGGACCGGAGGCGATCAGGGTCGGCCGAGAGCAGGTCCATCTGGGGGGGGTAAATCAACTTCAGCCGCGTCAAGGGTGACGAAGAAGCCGTTCAGTTAGCCTTTTTCGCGCACCTCAGCCCAGATGTGTTCGGTCGGATTGCAATCCGGGGTGTAGGGCGGCAGGTGCAAAATCCGGAGACGCTCCGGCAGCCGGCAGAGCCTTGGCTTTGTGCCAGCCGGCGCCAGCCCGCTGCGCGCCTGATTCGCGTTAACGGTTAACTTCTTCACCGATGAAAACGCCCACAAACTCGGCCGTATCCACCCCTACCTTACGGAGACGGCGTCAGAAGTTGAATTGATCGATATTGGAGCGGTCGAAGATGAAGGGCTTGCCGAGAATAATCTGGTCGTTCTCGACCTTCAGAGTGCCGAGGCGACCGGCGGAGAACGCGGTCGCACCGGGTTTTAGATCTCCCTTTTGCACGGCCTGGGCGGCGTGCACGGTGAGGTAGCCAAGGTCGCGGGTGTTCCAAAGCACGATGCTCTGGATCCAGTCGTCGTGCACGTAGGCTTTGCAAAGGCTGGGCACGGAGAGGCCGGTGAGTTTCACGTCGCGGCGGTTTTCCTGTTTGAGTGCTTCGGCGGCGCCGGGGACGGCGGGGGCGGCTACGGCGATGATGACCTTCACGTCGGGGTAGGCACGGATGATGTTGCGCGTCTCGGTCATGGCGCGGTCGCGCTGGCCCTCGGACGGGTGGATGGCGGCGAGGCTCATGCCGGGGTGTTTTTCGGCCATGCGGGCCTTGATAAACGTGATCCACTCGTTCTGGTTCGAATCGGTGAGGGAGGCGGTGACGATGGCGTAGCGGCCGGTGCCGCCGGCGAGGCGCGCGCCCTCGTCGGCGAGGGTGAAACCAATGCCCTCGGCGGTGGCCTGGTTGACGAAGAAGGAGCGGGCGTCGGGCTTGGCGTCGGCGTCCCACGCGATAACTTTGATGCCCCGCTCCTGGGCCTTGCGGAGCACAGAGGAGAGGGCCTCGGGGCTGGCGCAACTGGCGGCGATGGCGTCCACGCCACGGGTGATCCAGGCCTCGACGACCTCGGTTTGTTTGGCTGGATCGGGATCAGTGGGGGCATCCCATAGCAGATCTACATCGAGCTCGGCGGCGGCCTCGTCCGCGCCCTGTTTGCAAGAGACGAAGTAGGGGTCGGCCTTGGCCTTGGGGGTGAGGGCGAGGAC
Source organism: Opitutaceae bacterium (assembly GCA_027488595.1). Classification (GTDB taxonomy): domain Bacteria; phylum Verrucomicrobiota; class Verrucomicrobiia; order Opitutales; family Opitutaceae; genus IMCC26134_A. Next base: position 15,009 of record JAIYBI010000505.1, read on the forward strand.
GGTGCGCGCGGCGGGCGGTTGGGCGGCGGCGACGGAAGGCGAGCCGGGGGCGGCGGTGGTGGTGGAGTGTGCGGCTTGGACTGCCGCCCATCCGGCGGAAGTCACGGAGCGGGCTAGGAATAGATTACTCCAAGTGATCAGGGCGGCACCGCCGAGGATGGCGGCGATGAGCAGGGCGAGTTGGGTATTTTTCATGGTGAGTTCGTCGGAGTTTTGAGGGTCGGAGGTGGAGGTAGAAGCGGGAGGACGGGCGTTGGGACGGAAAAGGAATTGGGCGGCCGCGATTGCGGCGATGAGCACTCCGCCGGTGAGCAGGCCGGCGATCTCGCTGGGCTGGCCGGCGAGGCGGAGGCCGTTTTGCAGCACGATGAGGCAGAGCAGGCCGAGGGCGGTGCCGTGCAGCGTGCCGCGTCCGCCGGTGATCGAGGCGCCGCCGAGCACAACGGCGGCGATGGCGGTGAGCTCGTAGCCCAGGCCGGCGTCGGCCTTGGCCTGGCCGATGCGCGCGACGTAGATCAGCCCGGCCAGCGCGGCGCAGGCCCCGCAAAGCACATAGGCGCGAGTGGTGACCGAGCCCACGCGCACGCCCGCGAAGCGAGCGCCGGCGGCGTTGTGGCCGATGACGCCCAGTTCGCGGCCGAACACGGTGCGGTGGAGCAGCACCCAGAGAGCGAGGAAGAGGGCCCCGACCACGACGAATTGCACGGGCAGCCACCCGCCGAGGTAGTTTTGACCGAGGGCGAGGAAGGAAGCGGGGAATCCGGTGTAGCTGAGCGCGCCGCCGGTGAAGGCCTCCGCCAAACCGCGGTAGAGCGAGAAAGTGCCCAGGGTGACGATGAGCGGCGGCACGCGCAGGTGGGTGATGAGCAAGCCGTGCAGGGCACCGCCGGCCGCGCCGAGCGCAACGGCGAACAGGACGGCCAGCCAGATGGGCAGGCCGAGCGACCACGCGCCGCCGAGGGTGACGGCGACCAGCCCCATCATGGAGCCGACGGAGAGGTCGATGCCGCCGGTCTTGATAACGAAGGTGAGTCCGAAGGCGAGCAGGCCGACCTCGGCGGCAAGGCGCGCGATCTCGAAGCCATTGTCCAAGGTGAGAAAACGCGGGTGGGCAAAGGCGAAGGCGGCGACCTCGACGAAAAGCACGAGGGCGAGCACCCACTCGCCGCTCGGGCAGAAGCGTGCGAAAGCGGAGGGGCGGCCGGGGAGCGGTAATGAGTTATCAGCCACGGGCGGACTCCTTTCGGAAGGCGGTGTCGGCGACGACGGCGACGAGCAGGATGGCACCCTGGATGGCTTTTTCCCAGGCCGGGTTAACGTGCAGGAAGGTGAACACGGTGCCGATGCTGCCGAGCAGGATGACCCCGAGCAGCGTGCCGAAGAGCGAGCCGCGTCCGCCGGTGATGGACGCGCCGCCGACCACAACGGCGGCGATGACTTTTAACTCAAACCCGAAGCCGGCGTTGGTCTCGATCGTCGGGTAGCGGGTGAAGTTGAACAAGGCGGCCAGC
>JAIYBI010000564.1 GCA_027488595.1 Opitutaceae bacterium
CTGGTTGGCCTCGAGGAAGGCGGCGAGGTCCTCGGGCTGGCACGAATCCTCGAGCGAGCACCCGGCATTGGCATCGGGCAGGACGACGGTCTTGGCCGGGTTGATGATCTTCGCGGTCTCGGCCATGAAGTGAACGCCGCAGAAGAGGATGACGTCGGCCTGCGCGGCTTGGGCCTGGTAGGCGAGACCGAGGGAGTCGCCCACGAAATCGGCGATGCGCTGGATGTCCTCGTTTTGGTAATTGTGGGCGAGGATGACGGCGTTGCGTTCGCGTTTGAGAGCGAGGACCTCCTCCTGGATGGCGGTGAGGGGCGGCAGCTCGGCGCGGGGAGCAAGCACGAGCGGTTCGTAGTTAAGCAAGGTGGGCATCGGAGCGTAGGAGAGGGCGGCGTGCGGACTGAGGGGCGGGCGGGGCTCAGGCTTTTTCGGCTTTGCGCACGGCGTTGAGCAGGGTGGCGAATTCTGGGCGCTCGCGGATGGGTTCGAGATCGGGATCCTCCTCCATCCAGCCGGCGTCGTCATAGCCGAGGGTGACGGCGTGTGCGAGGGAACGCAGTGCCTCGGCGGGGCGTTTGCAGAGGGCGAGGCTGCACGCGAGGTTGTAGTGGGCGGTGGCGTTGTCGGGCTGAAGGCGCACGAGCTTGCGGTCCATTTTCAGGCCATCGGCGATGCGGCCTGCCTTGGTGTAGAGGCCGCCGAGCAGCTCGACGACGTCCACGTAGGACGGATCGCGGCGGAGCACGCTCTCGTAGAAGGCGATGTCAAAAACGGTATCTTCCTTGCGGGACATGAATGGAGTTAAAAGCGGTTGATTGAACGAAACGCGGGCGGGCAGGCAGCGGACAGGGCAAGTTCCGCCTTAAGCGCGGTGTTTGCAAACGCCGGTGGCTTTGAGGGTGTCGCAATGCGCGCTGACTTGCAGGCGCTGGCTCACCGGAGTGAGGCCGAGCTTGGACGAGACGGTGTTGCCATACCACGACATGAAGGGCGCGCTGATCTCGAAAATCTTGTCGCAATCGAGGCAGATCACCTGTGCGACCTGGGCGCTGCTGTCGTGGTTGGGCAGGTAGTATTTTTGGTTGCGGCCGATATCTACCTCACGGAGCAGGGCGCCCTCGGTCATGATGGGCAAAGTGCGGTAAACCGTGGCGCGGGAGACGGATTCATCAATGGCGCGGGCGTGGTCGAGCAGCTCTTCGGCGGTGAAATGGTCCTTTTGGGCGAAGGCGGCGTCGAAGATCGCGAGACGCTGGTTGGTCACGCGCAGGCCTTTGGCGGTGAGGTGGTGTTTAAATTTGGCGAGGGCGTCGGCGTTTCTCACAGGATGTTCAGTCTCACTTCGGTCTCAACTCTGTCAATCTGTTCATCCGAGGGCGCCGGAGAGAACGCAGCACTCATTGCTTGCGCACGATGATAGGCGGTGCCTTCAACGACGCTCTGCCATGACGGAAACGGTCGGCGTGCATCCACTCGCGGGATTCGACAAACTTCTGCACTACAAAGTGCCGGAGTCGCTCCGCGCGCAATTGCAGGTCGGCTCGTTGGTGCGCATCCCGATCGTGAATCGCTTTCATCTCGGCATCGTGGCCGAGTTCAGCGCTCCGAAGGATTTTCCGGTGGAGCGCTGCAAGCCGCTTGCCGGCCTCGTTTATCCTTTCCCCGCGCTCCCGCCCGACCTCCTGCGGCTCTCCCACTGGATGAGCGCCTACTACGCGGCCGGGCTCGACGCCATCATCGAGGCCATGCTGCCGGTCGCGGTGCGCAAGGCGGCCGCGCTTAAAAAGGAAAAACTCCTCGCTCCCGCCGTGCCGCCGGGCCTGCCGGGCGCGCCGACCGATGACGAAATCGCCGTGCTCACCAAACGCGCTCCGGCCCAGGCGAAGGTGTTTGCGTTTCTCGTTTCGCAACCTCGCCCGGTCGCGAAGTCGCTTGTGCTCGACCGCCTCAACGTGACCGCCGCCGCGATCAATGGGCTGATCAACCGCGGCTGGGTGCGCGAGCAGACGCGGCGCGTCGAGCGCATCGCCTACGACGACGCCCACTCGGTCGGAGAACACGTCGCCGCGCAACCGCACAAGCTCAACAGCGAGCAACAGGCGGCGGTGGACGTGCTCACGCCGCTACTCTCGACGGCGGAGCCGAAGTTCGGCGTGCAACTGCTTTTCGGCGTGACCGGCTCGGGCAAGACCGAGGTCTATCTGCGCGCCATCCAGACAGCGCTCGCGGCCGGCGGAGGCGTGGCGTTTTTGGTGCCGGAGGTGGCGCTCACGCCGCAGACGGTGGCGCGCTTGCGCAGCCGGTTGGAGGCCATCGCGCCTGGGCATCGTTGCGTTGTTTGGCACAGCCATCTCAGCGAAGGCGAGCGGCTCGACGGCTGGCTCGCGCTGGCGACCGGCGAAGCGCGCGTCGTGGTGGGCGCGCGTTCGGCGGTTTTCGCGCCGGTGCAAAACCTGCGTCTCATCGTGGTGGATGAGGAGCACGAGCCTGCCTACAAACAGGACGAGGTGCCGCGTTACCACGGCCGCGACACCGCCATCATGCGCGCCAAAATGGCCGGCGCGGTGTGTCTGCTCGGATCGGCCACACCCTCGCTCGAAACCTGGGCCAACGCTTCCTCGGGCAAATACGGCCTGCTCACGCTGACCCAGCGTATTGATGACCGGAAACTCCCTTTCATTGACATCGTGGACATGCGCGTCGAGTGCATGCAGCAACGCGGCCCGGCCACGCTTTCTAAGCGCCTCGTCGAGGGGATGCGTGCGCGCATGGCGCGCGGCGAGCAAACGATTCTGTTTATCAACCGGCGCGGTTACTCGTCCGCGATGCAGTGCCGCAAGTGCGGCCACGTGGAGGAGTGTCCGCATTGCAGCGTGTCCATGACCTACCATCGCGCCGACGAGATGCTGCGTTGCCACATGTGCGGCCACCAGTCCAACGCGCCCGCCCGCTGCCCGGCCTGCGCGGCGCCGGACATCAAGTGGCGCGGCACGGGCACGCAGCGCGTCGAGGAGGCGGTGCGCCGTGTGATGCCAAATGCGCGGTTGGAGCGCATCGACTCGGACACGATGGCGAAGAAGCACCGCTTCCGCGAAATCCTCGGTGATTTTCGCGCGGGCAAAATAGATATCCTCGTCGGCACCCAGATGATCGCGAAGGGGCTCGATTTCCCGAACGTCACGCTGGTCGGTCTGGTGGACGCGGACCTCTCGATGCACGTGCCGGATTTTCGCGCCAACGAGCGCACCTTTCAACTGCTCGTGCAAGTGGCGGGGCGCTCGGGGCGGGGCGATCGCGCGGGCGAAGTCGTGGTGCAGACCTTCACGCCCGAAGCGGGGGCGATCCAGTTTTCGCGTCACGCGGATTTCACCGGCTTTGCGGAGACCGAGCTAAAAGTGCGGCGCGAGTTTGGATACCCGCCCGCGCGGCATTTATTGCACCACCTCTTTCGCGGGCCGAATCCAGAAAAACTCCAGTTCTTCGCCGAGCAGTGGAAAAACCGCGTGGCGGCGGCGTTGGGAGACAAGGTTACCCTCGCCGGTCCGGCGGCAGCGCCGATCGAGAAGATCAAGGACGAGTATCGCTGGCAGCTCTGGTATTTCTGCAACGCGCCCGTGACCGGCATCGTGGCCGAGATTGGAAAACTCCGGGCGGATTTTGCGTGGCCGGAGGATATGGTGCAGGTGCTGGACGTGGACCCGGTGAATCTATGCTGAGAGGGGCGGGGTGACGGGGCGGGTGAGCAGCGCGGTGTTCAGGCCGGGGAGGCGCTCGGAAAACACGTCGGCTTCGTTGGCCTGGCGGAGGGCGCGCTGGACCATGCCCATTTTCGCGTCGAGGTTATCAATCATGCTCACGAAGACGGCCTCGGGCGTGGCGGCATAGACGGCCGCGCCCCACTCGGGTTCGCCTTGGTGGCTGAGGATGATGTGTTCGAGACGTTCGAGGCGGTCGGCGTCGAGGCGGGCTTTGAGGCCGTGTTTGCGCGCGAGTTGGTAGCCGAGGACGACGTGACCTTGCAGAATGCCGCGGCGGCTGCGTTTGGTGGCGAGGGTGCCCTCGTATTCGATGGTCTTGCCTGTATCATGCAGGAGGATACCGGCCATTGCGAGGTCGGGGTCCACCTCGGTGTAGAGCGGCAGGAGGGCCTTGCAGGCGCGGGCCATGTGGAGGGTGTGCTCGACCAGGCCGTGGCGGTAGGCGTGGTGCATGGCGACGGCGGCGGGGGCCCAGCGGAAGGTTTCGCCGATTTCCTCGAACACGCTGCGCACCGTCATGCGCAATTCGTCGTGGCCGATGGCATCAATGAAAGTCTGGAACTCCGCCCACATCGCGGCTCCATCCTCGGGCGCGCGCTCGACGAGAGCGTCAACGAGGCCCGGCTCGGCGGCGAGCTCCTCCTCGGTGAGCACGGTGGCGCGGAGGAGTTTTGGAGAGAAGCGGCCTTGGAAGGAATCCGAGCGGCCCTCGATGCGCACGACCGCGCCGTCGCCGGCGTTTTTGATGAGGTCGAAGAACGTGCTGTCGCCAAACACGGTGCAGCTGAAGGAGCCGCCGCGATCGCCGAGTTCGAGACTGAGGAAGGCGTTGCCGTTGGCGGCGGTTTTGATCTGGAGCTTTTTGACCACAAGCACGCTGGCGAACGGTGCGCCGGCGTGGAGATCGGGCGACTTGAGTTCGCGGACGGTGAGGATGGGAGGGGCGTCGGCCATGGGATGAAAGGGAGTTATTTGCCGGCGGCTTTTACGAGGGCCGTGAAGGACTTGAAATATGGGTGACCGGCGTCGTGCAGCAGCGCGTAGAAAACGGTCTCAACGGGCAGCACATGCACGCCGGAGTGGCGGAGGGCGGAGAGGCAGGCTGCGGAATCGGCGGACCGGCGTGCGCCGACGGCATCCACCAGCACTGTGACTTGCAGACCGAAGCCGAGCGCGCCGAGGGCGGTCTGGTAGATGCAGACGGGCGTCTCGAGGCCGCAGAGAAGCAGGTGCTCGACCTTGGCGGCGTGCAGGTGGGCGGCGAGGGCTTCGTTGGAAAACGCGGAGAATGTGTCCTTGGCGAACACGGTGGCGAGCGGGGCGAGTTTGCGCAGGCGCGGGTCGGTGGGGCCGAGTTTGGCGGGGACCTGTTCGCTGAAAACGACCGGGATGCCGAGTCCGTGGGCGGCGGCGAGCGCGAGGCCGGCGCGGGCGCGGACGGAGGCGGCTTCGCCGGCGGAAAGCGCACCGAGCAGCGAAGTCTGGAGATCCACCGCGAGCAGCGCGGCGCCGGGAGCGGCGGACTCGGGGGCGGCGGGGGTGGTGGGAGTTTTGCGGGAACGGGCCATGGCGGGAAGGAAGGGGGGCTTAAGAGAAATAGCGGCGGCGGGCTTTGACCTGCACAAAACGGCGCTCGGGCAGCAGGTAGGCGGTGAGGTGGCCGCCCATCACGCAGGCGGTGTCGAGGCCGACGGACCACTTGAGTTTATAAATGTCGGGGCGCGGGGTGTGGCCGTAGACGACGAAGGGCGGGCCGTTCCAGCAATCGGCCCAGAGGCGGCCTTCGGGGCAGTCGGCGCGTTTGCGAGGGCGGCCCTCCTCGTCAATGACCTGGATGCGGGTGACGACGGCGGCAGGTTGTTTTGCCCAGGGCTCATTGGGAAGGAAGCCGCCGTGGACGAACACAGTATTCAACTCCGCGACCTCGTGGGTGAGGGGCATCTTCTCGAGGTAGGCCCAGTGCTCGGGGCGGAGCTGGTTGTAGGTGGTCTCGTCGGTTTCCTTGAGGAGAGAACGGTCTCCGGTGCGGCGAAACTCGAGCAGGCGCAGCTCGTGGTTGCCGAGGAGGGAGAGCGCGCGGTTTTCAATCGCGAGGTCAATGACGCGGGCGCTGTCGGGACCGCGATTCACCAAGTCGCCCACGAGAATGAGCTGATCATCCGGGGTGAGGGCGACCCGCTCCAGGAGCTCGGCGAATTCGAGGTGACACCCGTGGATGTCGCCGATGGCGATGATGCGTCCGTTCATTCGTGGGCGTAGGAGATTGTGCTAGCGTCGTCCGCCTTCGGACGTAAACAAGAAAGCTCACCTATGGAGCTCACTCTGCAATCGCTGACCCCGCGCTGCCACCTGACCGGACGAGATTTCGCCGAGGGTGAGCGGGTGGTGAGCTTTCTCGTGCGTGACGTCTCCCAAGGCGGCGCGGTGGTTCGTTATGACGTCGCGGAGGCGGCGCAGGCGGAGTTTATGGCGCCCGGGCCGGTGGCCTGCCGCTGGGTGCAGCTCTTCAAGGCACGCAAAGCCGAGGAAAACGCGGAGCGCACCTTGAAGCTCACGGCCGAGACCCTGTTTCTCGCGCTCTCCGATCCGGCGAACGAACGCACGACCGAGAACGAGCGCCTCCTCCAAGTGCTGGCGCTGATGCTGGAACGTAAACGCGTATTGAAGCCAAAGGGGCGCAGCGCGGACCGCCGCCGCTTCGTTTACGAACACGCGAAGCTGCACAGCCTGCACGAGATCGAAGCGGCGGAGCTGAGCCCGGAGTTTTTTCTTTCGATCCAGGAACAACTGGCGGCGCTGGTGGGTGGAGGCGGAGCCGCCGCACCCGCCGTCGGGGATGCAGCGAAGAAGCCTGCTGCGGCGAACTGAGCGGACGAGCACGGCGGAGGCGGTTGCGTGGTCGGAGTTGCGCCGAGTCGGAGTCGCGACATGGTGCGCGCATGGACTCCAAATCATCTCCTCTCTCC
>JAIYBI010000266.1 GCA_027488595.1 Opitutaceae bacterium
AGCTCGGTCTGGGCGGCGGGGTCTATGACGGGACGGGCGAGGTGTTGTTCGGGAATGGTAACGAGCACGGCGGGTAGTTTTTTGCCGGATACGAGTTTTTTGAGGCGCTCGATACGGGCCTCGGGCGACTCGACCTTGGCCACGAGGGCGGAGGATTGCTTGGCGAGAGTAGCGGCGATTTTCTCCGCGAGCTGGGCAACCGGGGCTTCGAGGGTGTCGAGCGACGGGGTGGTCGCCATCTCGCCAAACACGCGGCCGGTCTCGGTGCCGATCACCTTGGCGACGAGGTAGCCCTTGCCGCCGGACTCGAAGACGCGGCCGGTGACGAGAACCTTCGCGCCGACGAGCGCGCCGACCTTGGCGGCGGATTCGGGCGAGACGGTGCCGGAGAGGCCGAATTCCTGCTCGCCGAGGATTTTCTCAACCTCCTGGCGCTCGACGAGGAAGACCTCGGGGTTGGTTGAGAGCAGCGCGTTGAGCAGCACGCCGACCTCGGCGCCTTTCTTTTCCAGGCTGCGGTCTGCCGCTTGAAAATCGAAGACGGCGGTGGGCAAGGGCGAGGCGGACTCGACGGCGGCGGCGAAAGCGGGCGAGGCGAGGATGCCGAGCGTGAGGAGGGTGAGGAGGCGGCGGAGGGATGACGTTTTCATGGTAGTCAGGTTTGAGAGTGGAACGTGGCGTGGGTTCAGCGGGGAGCGGCGGGGAGGGTTTGGAGCAGGAGGAGGTGGAGGGTTTCGCGGGCGCGGGGATCGGTGGGAAGCAAGGGGACGAGCGGGAGGGTGATTTTGGTGGCGACCACGCCGCCGGGCGCGACGGGTTGGGCGTAAACTCCGGGGAGAAGCACGGGGTCGCTCACGAAGGCCAGGAGACGGGCATTGGCGGGTGTGCGCGGATCGCGGACGAGTCGCTCCCAGTCCTCGTGGCCAAGTTCGCCGAGCAGGACGGTGTCGGGTGCGAGGTGGTCGGGTGCGTCGGTGCCGAGGTCCTCGAATTCCAAAGCTTGAGCGCGAAGGTAGGCGCGGAGCTCGCGCGAGCGGCCGCATACCACGAGGCTAAGGCGGCTGGCGGCGAGGGCCTCGGCGAGGGGCACGAGGTCTTCGCGTTTTTCGGTGGCGGGGAAAACGAGGAGCTCAACGGGACCGGATTGGCCGAGCCAAAGCTGGAGGCGGGTGACGCGTTTGACGGTCGGTGGAGTGCAGCGAAGGCGGAGCACGCGCGGGTCGGCGTCGTTGGGCAGGACGACGGCCTCGACGGTCAGCGGGCGGGCGACGCTGCCCGCAAGTTGGAGAAAGCGCGGTATTAGATCGGACGCGGACGAGTCCGGCGGAGGCAGGAATTGCAGAGTGGCGGGCTGGCCAGAGACGAGCGGCGCGACCGGTTCGGCGCGGTTTTGCTCTTCGATGCCGATCAAATTGAGGCCGCCACCGGCCATCGCAAAAACGGGGTAACTCACGCCCAAGACGAGAAGCAACAGATGGGCGCGAAGTGAGTGCACGGATTAAGGACATCGAACTGGCCTCTACGCGCCAGCTGGAAAGTTGGCGTTCGGCCACTGTGGAGCGGTTCGCGTCCTCCCTCGACTATGGGTTTGCAAGCGGGCGGGCGGCGTGGACAAATGGAACTTTAGGCGGAATCGGGCGTCCATCGTTCGTCCTCCTCAACTATCCACCAATACCCATCGTATCGCATGAAAATCGTTCGCCTCTTGCAGGCCTCCACCGTCGCCGCCTTCGCGGCTTTTGCTTCCAACGCCTCCGCCGAGGATGCCGCCGCGCCCGCTGCGCCCGCCGCCGCGACAGCTGCCGCCCCTGCCGCGCCGAAATACACCGACGAACAGGTGTTCGAGGCTTTCGGTTACCTCGTCGGCCAGCGCATCGGCATTTCCCAGTTTGAACTCACCGCCGCCGAAAAGGCCGCCGTGATGAAGGGCCTCACCACCGCGTTTGACGGCACCGAGGGCGCCTTCGCCCCCGAGACCTACGGCCCCGAGATCCAGCGCGTGCTGGGTGGCCGTCAGGAAGCCGCCACCGCCAAGGCCGCCGCCAAGGGCAAGGTCGAGTCCGCCGCTTATTTCGCCGACTTGAAGACCAAGGGCGTGCTCTCCACCGCCAGCGGTCTCTACTACGAGATCGTCGCCCCCGGCGCCGGCGACAAACCCAAGCCCACCGACACCGTCAAGGTGCACTACACCGGCAAGCTTCTCAGCGGAAAAGTCTTCGATAGCTCCGTCGAGCGCGGCGAGCCGGTCGAGTTCCCTCTCAACCAGGTCATCCCCGGTTGGACCGAGGGCCTGCAACTCATCGCCAAGGGCGGCAAGGTGAAGCTCTACATCCCCTCCGAGCTCGGCTACGGCGCGCAGGGCGCCCCCCAAGGCGGCATCGCTCCGTTCTCGACCCTCGTGTTTGATGTTGAGCTGCTCGACATCAAGGCTCCCGCTCCCGCCGCCGCGCCGATCGAGGCCGTGACCGAGCCCATGACTGTCCCCGCCGCCAAGTAAGGCTTCGCGAACGCTAACGTTAAAAAAATCTCGGCCCGGTTTCCCTTCGAAGGAGAACCGGGCTTTTTGTTGTTCTCCCCGTTTCCGCGCAGCTGAGTAAAAGATGACGCTGGCGGTGGCGGGGCTTTTGCGTTCGCTTGATGCCTTCTTTATGAGTCCCGCCTTCTATTCAATCCTTCACGTCTTCTCGTTGCTCGTGCTCACCGGCTTCACCTTTTATGCCTTCGCGGCACCGGCGGAGTGCCGTAAAAAAGTGATGATCATCACCGGTATCGCCTCGCTGTTGATGTTTATTTCCGGTTTCGGCTTGATAACGAAACTGCAGACCGGTTTCCCGACCTGGATCATTGTTAAACTCGTCTGCTGGCTCGGGGTCTCCGCGCTCGCCGGCATCGGCTTTCGCAAACGTGACAAGGCCGGGCTTTTCATGGCGATCATCCTCGCGCTGATTTTCACGGCGGTGGTGACGGTTTACCGCGGTCGCTTCGCGGTCTAATCCATGCCCGGCGCGCTTTGCGGGCTCTGGATTGACGCCGCCGGCCAGGTCCACACCGCTCTGGCGACGGCCTCAGACGGCCGCGAGACGCGCGTGGAAACACTGCGGCCTTTCGCGTGGCTGAAGGAACACTCCTTCGCCGAGGGCGAGGGCATCGCGGTCGAACCGCTCAGGGGCGAGGGCGTATTCAACCGGCTCTTACACGCCGACACGCTCGGTCAGTTTGAAGCCTGGCAGGAGCATGCCAAGGCCCTCGGAGGCACCGATGTCATCCGTCCGCTGGAGAGCCAGTATCTGCTGCAAAGCCGCCGCCGCCTCTTTGCCGACCTGCCCTTCGGCCGCCTGCGCCGCTGCCAGCTCGACATCGAAACCGGCTCGACCGACGGCTCGTTTAGCGATGCCACCAAGGCCGGCGACCGCGTGCTCGCCATCGGTCTGCGCTGCGGCGGCGAGAACCGTTTTCTTGTCCTCGCCGACGACACGCCCGCCGCCGAGAAGGCGCTGCTCGAACAGCTCAACGCCACCCTTGCCGAGCTCGATCCGGACACGCTCGAGGGGCACAATATCTTCAAGTTCGACCTCGATTTTCTCCGCCTCCGCGCCAAGCGCCACAAGGTCCCCTGCGCCTGGGGTCGCTTCGGGCAGCCCGCCAAATTCCGCAACAGCCGCCTCAAGGTCGCCGAGCGCATGGTGGACTTCCCGCGCTGCGATCTGCCCGGGCGCACCGTGGTGGACACCTATTTGCTGGTGCAGCTTCACGACATCAGCGCCCGCGAGATGACCTCTTACGGACTGAAGGCGGTCGCGACCTATTTTGGCATCACCGACGACGAAGACGAACGCACGTATCTCGCGGGCGACAAAATCCAGCAGGCCTTTAACGAGGACCGCGCGAAGTTCCTTTCCTACCTCGGGGACGACTTGCGCGAGACGGCTGGCGTGGCCGATTTGCTACTGCCAACCTATTTTGAGCAGGTAAAAACGTTCCCCATCCTGCTTCAGGAAGCGACCCTGCGCGGCACGACCAGCAAGATAGATCTGCTCTTTCAGGAGGAGTATTATCACGCCCGCCAGGCCTGCCCGATCCCGCCCGAGATGGCGGCCTTCGAGGGCGGCTACACCCGCAGTTTTCAAGAGGGCGTTTACCGCCACGTGCTGCACTTCGACGTGGCCTCGCTCTACCCGAGCCTCCTGCTCCTGCTCGATCGCAACCCGAAGAACGACGCGCTCGGCGTCTTTATTCCCCTGCTGCGTCGCCTGCGCGAGTATCGGCTCAAATACAAGGCGCTGGCCAAAAGCGGACCCACGCCGGACGAGCGCGCCGAGGCGCAGGCACGGCAGGCGAGTTTCAAAATCCTGATCAACTCCTTCTACGGCTACCTCGGGTTTTCCGGCGCGCGCTTTGGCGACGGCGAGCTGGCGGCGGAAGTGACGCGGCGCGGGCGCGAGTTGTTGCAGCAGCTGATTGATAGCTTCGCCGCGCAGGGTTGTCTCATCCTCGAGGCAGACAC
>JAIYBI010000577.1 GCA_027488595.1 Opitutaceae bacterium
CACCATCTTCGCGGAAGAGGATGACACCCAGCTCCTCGAGATTCGCTGGCAGGGCTTGCGGGACTTGCTGAAATACGACCCCGCCCTGCGCGCCCACGTGGACAAAATCTACCGCCAGCGCGCCCTCGCCTCCTACCTCCAGGAAATTCCTTTTCTCCGCCACCTCACGCCCGAGGCCCGCGCGGCGGTCGAGGCCTCGACCCACTTTGAGACCTACGGCGACTACGACTGGTCCGGCGAATACAAGAAGCTCGTCCAGGCCGGCACCGCTGCCGTCGCCAAGGAAACCACCATCGCCGCCGAGGGCGACTACCCGAACGGCATCATCATGGTCCGCTCCGGTTTTGCCCGCCTCACCCAGCGCCACGGCGCCGGTCACCGCACTCTCACCTACCTCGGCGCCGGCCGCGTCTACGGCTTTGATGAGATCGCCCACAATTGGAAGAACCCCGAATCCCCCGTCTCCCTCCAACACAGCCTGCGCGTCATCGGCCACACCCACGTTCTCACCATTCCGGCCTCCATCATCGAGCAACACGTCCTCCCTTCCCTGCCGGCCAGCCAACTTCCCCCGCCCATCGAGTCCACCCAAGCACTCCCCGCCGTCGCGAAAGCTTCCGACTCCGCCGCCAAGCGTGGCGCCGCCACCCCGGTTGACTCCGCCTTGATGGAGTTCCTCACCCAGAACCGCCTCTTCAACGGCACAGAGTCCATGGTCATTGACCTCGACCGCTGCACCCGTTGCGACGACTGCGTGCGGGCCTGCGCCTCCACCCACGACGGCAACCCGCGTTTCCTCCGCCACGGCCCCATTCATGACAACCTCATGGTCGCCCAGGCCTGCATGCACTGCGCGGACCCAATCTGCATGATCGGCTGCCCCACCGGCGCCATCCACCGCGACGCTTTTGGCGGCGAAGTAGTCATCAACTCCGACACCTGCATCGGCTGCACCGTCTGCGCCAACAACTGCCCCTATGGCTCCATCCGCATGGTCGAGACCCGCGACGACGAGGGCCAGCTCCTGGTCGCCAAGGATCAAAAACCCCTCCTCAAAGCCACCAAGTGCGACCTTTGCCTTGACCAGCTCGGCGGCCCCGCCTGCGTCCGCGCCTGCCCTCACGACGCCCTCGACCGTCTCGACCTCAACACCCTCGATCCGCTCACCGCCTGGCTGAACCGCCGCTAACCGCCCGCCTCCCGCCTTCACCTTCGGCATGATCGCCTCGCTAAAACTCCGCCGCGCCGTCCTCTCGCTGCTCACCATCGCCGCGTCCGCCGTGCTCGCCTTCTACTACCCGCGATTGGAGACCGCACTGCCCTTTCTCGTTTACCTCAGCGGCTGGCTTCTCCTGCTCCTCTGCCTGTTCCTGACCGCCTACAACGTCCGCAAGAAACTCCCGTTCCTCCCGCTGCTTTCATCCCGGCTCTGGCTTCAATTCCACGCCTACGCCGGTCTTTTCACCGGTCTCGTATTTGTTTTCCACCTACGTTTCTCCCTGCCTGTCGGCCTTTTCAACCTCACCCTCGCCGCGCTCTTCCTCGCCGTCACCTTCAGCGGCATCTTCGGCTGGTGGCTCTCCCGCGCCATCCCGCGCCGCCTGACCACCGCCGGCGGCGAGGTGCCGTTCGAGCGCATCCCGGTCGTCCGCCGGGATCTTTTACTCCGGGCTGAAACCACCGCCCTCGCCGCCATCCCCGAGGCCAAGGCCGCCACCCTTGCGGATTTCTACGTTCGCACCCTCGCCCCTGTCTTCGCCGCCGGCCCCGCTTTTCTGCCCCACATCATCGGCTCGCGCGCCGCGCTCAACGACCGCCTCGCCGCCCTCACCGAGGTCAGCCGCTACCTCAGTCCGCCCGAACAGGTCCGCGCCGATTCGCTCGCCGAGTTGGTCCGTGCCCGCCACGTCCTGGATTTCCACCACGCCAATCAGCTTCTGCTCAAAACCTGGCTTTTCAGCCACGTCCCGCTGACCTACGGCCTGCTGCTGTTCACCGCCCTTCACGTTGTCCTCGTCCACGCCTTTAGCGGAGGAGCCAGATGAGCACCGAAGGCCGCCAGCCCGCCCCCGAGTTTGATGACACCCGCTACGAGCGGCCTCAGAAAAACTGGGTATGCGGTCACGCTTGCGAGGGTTGCCCGTGCCGCCTCGGCCCTTCCCCTTCCGGAGCCTGCCGCGCCGGCCCCGAGTGCAAACCGCTTCTTGTCGCCGCCGAGGGCGAGTCGAAAGGCCTTTGGAAATGCACCCGCCCCGCCGATTGGGGCGGCCCCTGCCCGACCGGCCCGCGCCCCGATGGCACGTGCTGTCAGGTCACCCCGCCTTGCGTGCCGGTTCGCAGCCTGCGTTCCCGCCGCGGCCTGCTGGTGCGGCTCACCCTCGCCGCATGCCTCGGCCTGCTCCTGGTCGTTCTTTACGGTCCCCGGCGCGAGGCCGCCATTAACCCCGGCCCGCTCACCCGCGTCCACTCCGGACCTGCCTTCGCCGCCGCTCACTCTGCCGCCGGCGTCAACGACACCCACGGCTGTGTCCACTGCCACGCCGCCGCCCACCGACCGCCCGGCGAATGGCTCGCCACCACCGCCGCCAGCCTCGTCCCCGGCGCTCCGCTCGCTCCCGCCCAACTGATTTCCCGAGAGGCCCGCGATTTCGATCCGATGGACGCCGCCTGCCAGTCCTGCCATCGCCCCCACTCTTTCCACCAGTCCAGCGTTGCCAACGACACCTCTTGCTCCGCCTGCCACCTCGAGCACCAGGGGCGCAACCAAAACCTCCTCGCGGTCAACCCCGCCCACTGCACCGCCTGCCACGGGGATGACGCCCAGATGACCGACGCCGCCTTGCTCGCGCGCCGGCTCGACCCCGCCCTGTTCACGAAAAAACTCGCCCACGGTCGTGTCGCGTTCGAGGTCCCCCGCCCGCCCGAGGGACTCACCACCCGCATCACTTCTTTCGCCGCCGACCACCCGGAGTTCCGCCTCCACGCCCCGGGCACCACCGATCCCAATCCGCTCGCCTTCAACCACGCCCTTCACCTCACCGGCGAAACCATACCACTGCTCGATGGCAAACGCCTCGACTGCCGCTCCTGCCACGTTCCCGACCAGAGCGGCGCCCTCATGCAGCCTGTCCGTTTCGCCCTCCACTGCCAGTCCTGCCACGGCCTGCCTATTGATCCGTCCACCCCGTCAGTCGCCGTCCCCCACGGCAGCGCCGAGGCCGCCCGCGCCTTTCTCCGCGCCTTGCCCGCCGCCTATTCCGATGACGCCGTCCGCCGCCTCGGTCTCTCCGGCGAACCCCTCCGCGCCCATGTCGCGGAAAAACTCGATGGCCTTCATTTCCTCCACCCGTCCGGCGAGGTCCTCGAGCGCAAGGTCTTCTTCGGCGACCCGTCCGCCCCCGCCGGACGCGATTCCTGCAACCTTTGCCATGTCGTCGAGGCCACCCCGGCCGGCGCCACCCCACACATCGCCCCCGCCCGCGTTCCCGATATCTGGATGCCCCGCGCCCGCTTCGACCACGGCCGCCACACCCAGATTGCATGCACCGCCTGCCACGCCGCCACCACCAGCAAGCTCACCACCGATGTGATCATGCCCACCAAGGGCACCTGCGCCGCGTGCCACGGCCCCGCTGGCGGTGTCACCGATTCCTGCACCGCCTGCCACGGCTACCACAACCCGCCGCCTGTCGGAGTCACTAAATCCGCCACTCTTCCCGTCCAGCTTCAGCGCGCCCTGGCGTCCGCCCCCTAGGTCCCATGCGCGCCCTCGCCTCCATCTTCCCGTTTCTCGTCTGCGCCGCGTTTCCCCTCGATGCCGCCGAGCCGGCCGCCGCCCCCGATCTCGCCCCCGGCGAACTCCCGCCCGACGCCCCCCGCGCCCATCAACGTCTCGATCCCGCACCGCCGCCGGCCGCTCCCGCCGACACGCCTTCCGACCCCGGCTCGCCCCTGCCGCCGCTTCCGCCGCCCGCCGCTCCCGCTCGTATCAACAAAATCACTACGTCGCCCGCCGCCCCGGCTTTCAACCCCGACCCCGGCGCCGACGCCGCCCCACCCGCCCCTTCCTCCGCCCCCTATTTCGCAAACGACCCCGCCCCGCCCCCCCCCCCCCTTCCCCCCCCCGTCTCCTTCCCCGACGGCCCGCTCACCCGTCCCGCCGTCGAATCCGTTCCCTCCCCGCTCACTTCAGATCCCGCCGACGTCACTCCACTCGCCTCCGACTTCCCCGAGCCGCTGCCACGCTCTGGCGTCCGCTCCACCGATCCGATCTCCCCGCACCACGGCCACGGCTGGTCCGCCCCGAAATCCTACCCGCTCGCCGCCCAAGGCCGGGGCTACCCCGCCAATTCCACGCCCGTCCCCGATCGTTGGCATGACACGTCTTTCGCCCCGTGGCGCCGCTACACCTCCGGCGATACCAACGAATCCCCGTTCGCCCACCCCGCGCCCGAAACGTGGCACTGGTATCGCCAAAGCCTGCTCAAGGGCGACCTCCCCATCCACGGCCAGGAATGGTTCCTCGCCCTCGCCGCCTCGTCCGAATCGCTCTACGAGGACCGCTCCCTCCCGCTCCCCAGCGGCATCAGCGCCTCCGCCCCCGGCCAATTCGATTTCCTCGGCTCCTACGGCACGTCCGTCTTCGTGCAAAACATCGCCCTCGACGCCATCCTCATCCAGGGCGAGACCGTTTACCGCCCGCCCGACCAGACGTTTCGGCTCCGCCTCGTCGGCAACTACAACCGCGCCACCGTGGACGCCCCCGGCCTGCTCAACCCGGACCCCGGCTCCCCCTCCGGCGGCAACGACGCCCCCACCCGCCGCAACGATGCCTTCTTCGCCGTTCAGGAGGCCTTCTACGAATATCACCTCGCCGACCTGTCTCCCAACTATGACTTCGTCGCCGTTAAAGCCGGCATACAGACCTTCAACTCCGATTTTCGCGGCTTCATTTTCAACGAGACCCAGCTCGGCCTCCGTCTCCTTGGCAACGCCGACAACAACCACACCCAATACAATTTCGCCGTCTTCGATCTGCGCGAGAAGGACACCAACTCCGAGCTCAACACTCTCGACGCCCGCGGCCAATACGTCGTCGTCGCGAACGTTTACCGTCAGGATTTTCTCGTCAAGGGCTACACCGCCCAGCTTTCCCTCCACGGCAACTTCGATCAGGCCGGCATCCACTACGATACCAACGGCGGCATCGTCCGCCCCGCCCCCCTCGGCTCGGTCGCCCCCCACGATGTCAACGTCGGCTACCTCGGCTGGGCCGGTGACGGCCACGTCGGCCGTTTGAACCTCAACCACGCCCTTTACTACGCCTTCGGCCGCGATGAGTTCAACGGCCTCGCCGGACGCGAGACCACCATCTCCGCCGGCCTCGCCGCCCTCGAGCTCAGCTACGATCAAAACTGGATTCGCTTCAAAGCCTCCGCCCTGTTCGCCACCGGCGATTCCGATCCCACCGATGGCCGCGCCACCGGCTTCGACTCCATCGTGGACAACACCAACTTCGTCGGCGGCCCGTTCAGCTACTACGTCCGCCAGGGCTTCAACCTCGCCGGCACCGCCGTTTCCACCAAGCAGCGCTTCTCCGTCCTGCCGAATCTCCGCACCAACAAAAACCAGGGCCAGGCCAACTTCGTCAACCCGGGCGTCTTCATCCTCGGCCTCGGCACCGATATCGAAGTCACCCCGCGTCTCCGCGCCTTCGCCAACGCCAACCACATCAGCTTCGCCCAGACCGAGCCGCTCCAGACCGCCCTCCTCACCAATGTCGTCGCCCCCGATCTCGGCTGGGATCTCTCCCTCGGCCTCCAATGGCGCCCGCTCCTCACCGATAACATCATCGTCTCCGCCGGCTACGCCGTCCTCCTCCCCGGCCAGGGTTTTAACGACATCTACCGCAACACCGTCCCTGCCATTCCCGGTTTCTCCGCCTCCCCGTCGCCGCCGTCGCTACTCCACAGCGCCCTCATCGCCGTGACGCTCACTTATTAAACCGCTCCGACCTCCGTGCACTCCGTGTCCTCCGTCGTTAAAAAATCCGCCGTCCGCCGTCTCGTCCTCCCTTTCGCCGCCGCGTGGGGCCTCGCCGTCGCGTCCTTGATCCTCTTCGCCGACCCCACCCCGCCCGCCGCCGTCGTCGCCGCCGCCCCCGCCGCGTCCATCACCGGCCCCGCCACGTCAGTCCCGGTCGAGATCCTAAATCCTAAATCCCAAATCCAAAACTCTCCGGCCCCCTCCCTCATTGACCAGTCCCGCGCCGCC
>JAIYBI010000380.1 GCA_027488595.1 Opitutaceae bacterium
CCTCCGACTTGACCCTCGTCGGATTCCTTCTCGCCGCCTGCGCCGCACTAAAGTCCGCCCAGTTCCCGTTCCATAGCTGGTTGCCGGACACCATGGAAACCCCCACGCCGGTCTCCGCGTTCATGCACGCCGGTATCATCAACGCGGGCGGTTTCCTCATCGTGCGCCTTTCGCCGCTCTTCGCGCACACCCCGAGTGCGCTTAACTTGCTTGCCTTGCTCGGTGCGCTCACCGCCGCCTTCGGGGCGATCGTCATGCTCGCCCAGCCGAGCGTGAAACGCGCCCTCGCCTACTCGACCATCGCACAAATGGGCTTCATGATTCTCCAGTGCGGTCTCGGTGCCTTCGGCCTCGCGCTCCTCCACATCGTCGCACACTCGCTCTACAAAGCCCACGCCTTCCTCACCGCCGGCTCCACCATCGGCCTCGTGCCGCGCTCCGCCATCCCGCTAAAAACCAGCGCCCTCACCTTGGGCGCACTCGGTGGCGCCCTGCTGGTCACCGGTCTCGCGACCGGCCTGCAAGCCGTGCTTCCCGGCTCTCCGCTCCAGCTCGGTGTCTTCGGCGTCGTCCTCGTCTTCGCCCTCGCCTACGGACTGGCCCGCGCCTGGTCGGCGGGCGGCGGTTTACCGACCGCGATCAAAGGAGTGATCATCGCCTCCGTCATCGCTCTGGCGAGTATCGCACTCCATGCCGGGGCCACAACTTTGTTTAAGCACTTGCCCGCCGTCACTCCCCCGACCGCGCTGCTTGTCTTGATCGGCGCGATCTTCACCGGGTTGTTCATTTTCCAGGCCTTGCTGTGGCGCGCCGGCCACTACGCCCTCGGCCGCCGTCTCTACGTGCATGCATTGAACGGCTTTTACCTCGGCACCTACGCCAACCGTTTCCTCGGCCTTCTCTGGCCTAAACACCCGGTCGCCTGAGCAATTCGCGCACCTTCTCCGCCACTCCTCTTTCACTTTTTTCCCATGACTTCCTCCGCCGCTCCCGTCGCTTCCTCCGTGCTCACGGCCGACCTCTCTGCTGCCCTCGATACCGCCCTCGGGCGCATCCCGCCGCTTTGGCCGCTCAAACACTTTGTCGCCGTCAATCCCTTCGTCGGTCTGGTGGACAAACCGTTCCCCGAGGCCTGTGCCTTGCTCCAGCGCACCGTGGGCGCCGCGCCCTTGCAAAGCCCCGCCGACTACCTCGCCGCCTACCGCGCAGGCACACTGAGCGCCGCCGATCTCTCCGCCGCCGCTGATTCAGAATGGACGGTTGAACGTCTCGTGAGCGTGCTCGAGACCGCCCCGGCCACCGCTCCCGATCCCACCCACGCGACCGTCGCCGACCTGCTCGACCAGGAACGCCCTCGCGCCCACTGGAGTGTCTTTGTCGTCGAGGAGATTTCCAAATGGTGCGGCACCACTTTCGACCAGAACCAGACCACCTGGAACTCACCGTGGAAAACCCTGGGGCTATACCCCGCCTGGCGCGAGGCCGCCGTCCACGATCTCAATCCCGAGGCCTTCGGTTTGACCGGCTTCCGCGCCTTCATCGCCAGCCTGCCCGCCGATGCCGATGCCTGCATCGCCCATTGCATGCTCATCCTCGATCCGCATCATGTGGAGTTGACCGACTTCTTGCACCGCCAACTTGCCACGATTCCCGGGTGGGCCGGCTACGTGCAATACCTCGTCCGCGAGGACGTCATGCGGGGCAAGGCCAACGCCGCGCTCCGCCACCTGCTTGCCATCCGGCTCGCCTACGACGCCGCGCTCTACACCGCCTTCAAACGTGACCGCCTCCTGCGCATCGAATGGCGTCACCACACCACGCCTGTCGCTTCGCCGGTCTTACTCGCCGCCCTGATCCGCTGGCAATTCGCCTACGAGGTCGGCTACCAGCGCACCCTCGCACAGTCCCTCACCGCCCAGCCCTCGGCCGAACCCGCCGCCCGTGCCTCCGTGCAGGCCGTCTTCTGCATTGATGTGCGCTCGGAGATTTTCCGCAGGCAGCTCGAGGCCGCGGACGCCTCCGCGCAGACACTGGGTTTCGCCGGATTCTTCGGTTTCCCCGTCGCCCATCGCACCGCCACCGCCGCGCTCTCCGAGGGCACCGGCACGCGTTGCCCCGTCCTCCTCGTGCCCCCGGTCGAGACCTGCGAGCCCCTCCCGCCCGAGGCCGCCGCCGCCGCCCGCACCTCCCGCGCCGAGGCCGGCGCGTGGAAGGCCTTTCAAAACTCCGCCGCTTCCTGCTTCTCCTTCGTCGAGTCCGCCGGTCTCGCCTTCGGAGCCGTGCTCGGCCGCACCACCCGCCCCTCAGCGGGTCCTTCCTGCACCCGCGTCGCCCCCGGCTACGCGCCCGGCCAGGCGGCCACGCCCGAGGCCCGCGCCAATCTCTGCGAGGGTGCCCTGCGTAACATGAGCCTTACTAAAAACTTCGCCCGCGTCGTGCTCATCTGCGGCCACGGCAGCGAGAGCGCCAACAACCCCTACGCCTCCGCCCTCGACTGCGGCGCCTGCGGCGGACACGCCGGCGACGTCAACGCCCGCCTCGCCGCCACCACCCTCAACGAGCCCGCCGTCCGCGCCGTGCTCGACCGTCACATGGCCGAGTTGCGCCGCCGCCTGCAGAGCCGGTGGTGGGGCCAGCGCGGGCAGCGGCGACGTGGGCTGCGGCCCGGTCACCAGCGTGAAGCCGGCGCTGGAGCGCAGCGACGCCGCGACGCGGCCCGCGGCCGCCTCCGCGACGGCAAGGACCGACGTGCCCCGGGCCAACGCGGCGGCCAGGACTGCATCGTCGTCGCGCGGATCG
>JAIYBI010000461.1 GCA_027488595.1 Opitutaceae bacterium
CCGCCGCCTCGCCCAGCGAGATGACGAGGCTGGTGAGATCGCGTCCCCCGCCGACCGGGCCGGAGGCTTTTTTGCCGATGACGAAGAAGCGGGTGGTGTCGTCGTTTCGGTCCTGGATGTTGCGCGCCAGCACCGGCACGCCCTGCACTTGCGCGGCGAGTTCGGCCGCGATGGCCGCCGCGCCGGGTTCGGCGCGGGCGATCTCGACCGCTTTGGCGGTGCTGGCGGTGTCAATGAGCTGGGCGTGGGGCAGGTGGCGTTGCAGCCAGGCGCGGCACTGGGCTAGGGCCTGGTCCTTGGAGTAAACGCGTTCGATTTTGTCCAGCGGCGTGGCCGAGATGAGCGCGTGGTTGATCTCCAAATAAATCTGGGCGACAGCCTTCAGCTCGCTCTCCACAAAGCCGTCGAGCGCCTCGCGAACGGAGCCTTCGGTGGAGTTCTCGATCGGGATGATTCCGTAGTCGGCCTCGCCTTTCTCCACGGCGGTGAAAACGTCGCTGATGGTCGCGATGGGCTGGTAGTCCACGCTCGCGCCGAATTTCTTGATCGCGGCGGCGTGGGTGTAGGTTGCCTCCGGCCCGAGGTAGGCGATTTGCAGGGGTTTCTCCAAGGCGATGGCGGCCGACATGATCTCGCGGTAGATGGCCTGCAGCGCCTCGGACTTGATGGGGCCCTGGCTCAGCGCGGTGACTTTGCGAAACACCGCGTCCTCGCGCTCCGGCACGTAGATCTGGCCGCCGGTGTTGCGCTTCAGGCGGCCGATCTCAGCGGCGAGGGTGAGGCGTTCGTTCAGGGTGCGAACGAGCTCGCGATCAAGGTGATCAATTTGCTCGCGGATGGGTTGGAGAGGATCGGCGGACATCAGGCGTTATCGGCGGAGGGTTGCGGTTTGGGGGCGGAGTCGGCGCTTTCGGGCGGGGCCTCCGCGGGCGGAGGTGGGGTGGCGTCGGTTTCGAGCGTGGCGTCGGGTGCTGCATCCTGGGTGGTCTCCGACGGGATTGCCTCCGTTGCGGGCTCGCTGTGTTCAAGCGTGACGGCGTCGAAAGACGGTGATGCGCCTTCGCCTTCTTCAAGCGGCAGTCCCATCTCGGCGTCGGACGGCGCGGGGACGTTGGCGGTGTGGTTGAGCCACTCGTCAATCTGGCGCGGTGAGAGAACATCCGAGGCGGGCAGCTCGACGAGGGATTTCACGCCGACGAATTCCAGGAATTTATCCGTGGTGCCGTATTGCAGGGGGCGACCCGGGAGATCGGCGCGGCCGACCACGTAGATCATTTCGCGTTCGAGCAGACGGTTCAGTCCGGCCTCGGCCGAGACGCCGCGAATGGCCTCCAGCTCCGAACGCGTGACCGGCTGGCGGTAGGCGACGACGGCGAGCGTCTCGAGCGCGGATTGGGAGAGTTTTACCGGAGGCGGTTCGTCGCGCAGGATGCGAATCCAGCGGGCGAAGCGCGGGTGCGTGACGAGCCGGTAGCCGCTCGCGCCGTCAATGAGCAGGTAAATGTCATTCGCGGCGCGCAGCTCGGCGGCGAGGGCGTCCATCGCTTCGCGAATTTGCGTCGAGGTGATCAAAGACGGCACCTCGCCGTAGAGCTCGGCGTCCTCCGGCGTGAGGGAGAGTGCGCCGCCTTCCACGATGCCGGCCTCGGCCGCGCCCTCGGTGGGATTCAGCGCCGCCGCCGCGACCTCCGCGTCATCCGCCGGCACCTCGGCCACGTCGCCCCCCTCGGCGGCGGCGGCGGGCGCCTGCGCCTTCTCGTGGAAGCGGGTGAAAACCGCCTGAATGTCTTTGATCGTCAGCGGCTGGTTCGAGGAGAACAGCAGCGCCTTGAGCACGAGTTTGAGATTGAACGCCATGCGGAGTAAAAACGCCGATTAAGCCGTCCGCCCCGCCCGCCGCGCAACCTTGAAAAAAATCCACTTTCGCCCGCCCCACCTTCAATCAGACCCCATTGACGTCACTTCCAGCCACGCCCCCGTTCGCGCCTCGCTCATGCGTTGACGAGACCGCCCGCTTCGTGGACAACCCGTGCCACACCACGACATGAGCAGCCAAGGTTCCGGCCCAGTCCCTTCCTCCGCCCCGAGTTCCGCCACGCCGATTATCAAGCCCACGGACTTGCGCGGCATCCTGCGCTATGTGCCCCGGTTTCAAGGGCAAATCTTTGTGCTCTCCCTCGATGGCTCGGTGGTCGCCGACGAGAATTTTGGCAACCTCCTGGTTGATATCGCCGTGCTCCGGAGTCTTGGCATCAAGGTCGTGCTTGTCCACGGCATCGGTCACCAGCTCCGCGAGCTCTCCGAGACGCGCAACATCCCCATCACGAATCTCGACGGCACCGGCGTTACCGACGCCGCCACGCTGGACCTTGCCATTCGCGCCTCCGCCCGGGTCTCGCACCTCATCCTCGAAGGCCTCACGCAAAACGCCTTGAAATGTGCCATCACCAACGCCGTGCGCGCCTTGCCGGTTGGAATCCTTCGCGGCGTTGAGCAGCTCTACACCGGCAAGGTGGACCGCATTGATAAGGATTTCCTCAGCCACCTCATCGAGCGCGACATCGTGCCCATCATCCAGCCCATCGGCTACGCGCCCGAGGGCCAGTCCTTGCGCATCAATTCCGATCTGCTCGCCTCGGAAGTGGGCGAGGCGCTCGGCGCGTCCAAGGTAATCTACCTCGGCGCCCTCGCCGGTCTCGAAATCAATGGCGAAGTGTATCGCGAGATCTCCGTGGACCGGCTCCGCGCCTTGCTCAAGGATAACCCCTCCCACATCGCCCCCGCCGCGCTCAGCAAGGCCCAACATGCCGTCCGCGCGCTCGAGACCGGCGTCTCCCGCGTCCATCTGGTGGATGGCCGCACCTTCGACGGTCTCATCAACGAGATTTTCTCCAACGAGGGCGTCGGCACGCTCATCTACGCGAACGATTATCAACAAATCCGCAAAGCCCGCCGTGCCGACGTGCGCCACATCTACAACCTCACCCGCGCGGCCGTCCGCCGCGAGGAGTTGCTGCACCGCACCCAGACGATGATCGAGAAGCACGTGGATCAGTTCTACGTGTTCGAGATTGATGAGAACATCATCGCCTGCGTGACGCTCACCTTCTACGCCGACAAACCGCAGCTCGCCGAGATCGGTTCGGTTTACGTGATGCCCTTTTACCAAAACCGCGGCATCGGCCGGAAGCTGATCGAATACGCCTGCCTGCGCGCCAAAGAGCGCGGCGCGACGCAAGTCCTCGCGCTCTCGACCCAGAGCTACTCGTTTTTCACCTCGGTGATGAATTTCGAGGAGACGACCACGGCCGCCCTGCCCGAAGCCCGCCTGAAGAGCTACGCCGAAAGTGGCCGTAATCCCAAGGTGCTGATCAAGACCCTCTGAGCTTGGAGGTAGGGCGAGACCGCTTGGCGAGCGGGGGCTGAATGCGCCGTGCAGAAACCACGGCTTTCTATCACCGTCTTGGATCGATTCCTGACACACGTGAATCGACCAACCCAAATGTAGCATATAGCGGCTTGACCCCTTCGATCGACCGCCGTCGATCGACCGGCATCACTTACAAACTCACCTCGCTCATCCCCGTCTGGTCGCAAACCGACCCCGTCCCGCTCGCGGGCGGGGGCAGCTTCCGCGTCTCCGCCATTGAGCGCCCCGTGGTATTCGTAAACTCACGACAAGCCGTCACCGCCCTGCTCGTCCCCGTCCGCGCGCACGTCAAGGACGAGTGCCCATCCTACATCGTCATCCGCCCCGTAATCCACGAAACCCCCGCCGGGCGGTAAAGCATCGCGCGGGATGTGAGGTCGAATAGCACCGCTACCGCTTAGAACGCCCCAACGCCGCCGACGCTTTTCGCAGGAGCATCAAAACACCGCGCTCGCCTTACTTCTTCAAAGCCGGCGCTCTCAAGATGGCGTCGAACGCAGGCTTGGGCTGGAAGGCACGATCAAACGGCAGCGGGTGACTGGTGCGGCCTTTCACCGGCCAGTTGTTGAGCCAGGAGCCGCCGTCTGCCACGCCCCAGAAGGTCACGCGGGTAATGTTTTTCCGGTGCTTCGTGTAGACCGCAAAAACATCGGCGTAGCGCCTCGCCAGCTCGGCTTGTTTCGCGGCGGGCAAACCCTCCGCGTAGGGATTGAGCTTGGGGTCGGCCGCGTAGTTTTTCCCGATGTCGGCTGACATGTCTTTCCATGCCGATGGCAAGACGTCCACGTCGAGCTCCGTAATCATTACCTTCAGGTTCAGGCCGGCAAAGTCGGCAATGGTCCGGTCGATCTCGGACACGCTTGGCCACTTCAGGCCGTAGTGACCTTGCAGTCCCACGCCCGTGATGCGGGCTCCGCGGGATTTCAATTTTTGCAGAACCTGAAGCGCCTTTTCCCGTTTGGATGAGCCCTCGAGCGAGTAGTCGTTGTAGTAAAGTTCGGCGGCGGGATCGGCCTCGTGCGCGAACTGAAACGCTTTCAGCAAAAAATCA
>JAIYBI010000361.1 GCA_027488595.1 Opitutaceae bacterium
CCAAGCACCCGATGCGGCGAAGGGGGCTACGCCAGAACCGGCTTGCGTCATGGTGCCTCCGGGGCCGGTCCAGGCGGTGGAGCCGTTAAGGGTATTCTGAGTGACGCCGTTTTCGGTCCAGATGGAGTTGGCACCACGATTATTGAACACGAGAGCGAGGGTGCCAGCGCCGTTGAGGGTGTTGGACGAGACCTTAAGAGTGAGGCGAATGGCCTCGACGGAGACGACGCTGGTGAGGGCGAGGTTGTTAACGCGGATAGGGACAATGAAGCGGCCCTGGCCGGCAAGGGAGGCGATGTAGGCGTCGCCCACGGACGTGCCGCCGCCGAAGGAAGACGTGAAACGGCCTTGCATGCCGGTGTAGCCGTTTTCGCCGTTGCGGTAGTTGCGGGTAAAGGAGACGGGGGTGTCGCTGGCGAGGACCGTGACAATTGCGGTGGTGGAACCGAGCTGGGCGCCGCCACTAGGCGATGAGAGGGTTACGGTAAAGGTCTCGTTGATTTCGGCGACGAGATCGTCCAAAATCGGAATCGTGATCGCTTTATCGGCGATATCGCCTTCGGCCCAGTTAAGTGTGCCTGAGGTTGCGGTGTAGTCTGCGCCTGCCGTTGCGAGTGAATCGGATGTAGCGTATGCAACACTCACGGAGCCGACGGAAGAGAGGGAGCGTCGGACAAGGAGAACGACCGTGCCGGCGGATTCGGCGACGGAAGCGTTTGTGGTTACAAAGGCCAGGACTGGAGCCGTGAGGGTGGTGCCTGAGGCGTTGTCGGAGTAGGCTGAGTCGCCGCCGGAATTGGTGGCGAGAATCCGATAATAGTGAGTGGAGGAGGGATTGAGACCGGTGTGTGTGTATGACGTTACATTGGCCGCCGGGGTAGCAATCTGGGTCCATCCAGTTAACCCATCGACGGAGTATTCGAGTTTAAACCCGGTCTCGTTGGATGCGTTGTCGGTCCACGTTAGGGTGAGCTGGGTGGACGACGTGACGGTGGAAACCGCAAGCGCGGAGGGCGCGGCTGGCGGAGACACAACTGGAAGGGTGGCGGCCGATGCGTTGTTCGAGTAGCCGGAGTCCCCCGTCGTGTTAGTGGCGCGAAGACGATAAAAGTAGAGCGTGCCACCTGCGAGCCCCGCGTCAGTATATGAGGTAGCGTTGGCTGCGGGGGTTGCGATCTGGGTCCAGCCGGTGGAACCATCGGAGGACCGTTCTAGTTTAAAGCCTGACTCGTTAGACGCGTTGTCGGTCCATGTCAGGTTGAGCTGGTTGGAGGACGTAACAGTGGAGATGGCCAGGGAGGAAGGTGCGGCGGGCGGAGTGGCGGGGAGGCCCACCGTGAGTTGGACGGGGATGGTGAAGATTGGTTGGCGCGAGAGGTCGGACGACACTGTGGCATCCAAGTTATAGACGCCATCGGCGAGTCCGTTGGAATTAATCGAGAAGGTGAGGTTTGCGGTGCCTGCAGGGGCGACGGAGAGAGGGTTGGTGGTGACGAGTTGCAGCCAGTTGACCGGCGGGGTGAAGGTGACGTGGCGGTAGATGGCGTTGCCGGTGGCCGGCAGGTAGGCGCTGTTGTAAACGACCTGGGGCCCGAGGTTGCCTGCGGCGTTGTTCAGGCCTATGGTGTAGCTGTTGCTGGCGATGGTATTGTCTTTGAAGCGAATGATGATGCGGCCGTCGGACTTCAGCACACATTGGAAGGTGGCGCGCTGGCTGGAAGGGTAGTAGGCGCGGATATTCTGCCACTGGACGATGAAGTCGTTGCCGATTTTCTGGGTGTAAACGGAGGCGGAGGGATCGACGTAGAGATCGTCCCAGAGGCAAGCGATGATCGCGGTAGCGCCGGTGGAGCTTTGGGGAAGGACGAGGTTTACCCATTGCGAACCGGTCGCGCTGTTGAAGGCGAGGTAGCCGTTGGAGTGGACGCGGACGGACGAGTAAGACGCGCCATAGAACGGAAAGGAGAGACCCATGGAGACTGACACGGAGTCGTCGTCCACGCTAGTGCCCCACGAGGTGATCTTGGTGCCGGAGGAGGATATTTCCTGCCATTCGCCGCCGGGGAAAGTGCCGTCGCTCCACGAATAGGCTCCGTTGCCGCCGGGCAGACTCACGGAGAAGGCCTGGGAGACGGAGGCGACGTTGGAGAGGGTCACGGAGGCGTTGGCGGACGCGTTGGCGGCTTGGGTGGCGGAGATAGAGGAAGGGTTGCTGAACTGGCCGTTGGTGATGACGGCGGATTCGACGCTCCAAGACCCTTGGGTGGAGGCGTCCACGGCGCGGGCACGATACCAGTATTCGGTGGCGGCGGAAGCGGACGAGTCAGTGAAAAGAGAGGCGTTGGCGGCGGCGGTGCCGATGGGCGCCCAGGAGCCGGCGGCGCCGGTGCGGCGTTCGACCTGGACGCCGGTCTCGGCATTGGCCCGGTCGGTCCAGGAGAGATTGACGTTAGCGCCGGAAGCGGAGGCGGAGAGATTGACGGGAGTGCCGAGGGGGGTGGATTGGAGGAGATCGCGGTAGTTGCGGGCGAGAACGTGGATGGTGTCGGGCTGGGTCGGATACATCAGCAGGTTGGCGCCGCAGCTGATGCTGGCGGAGCCGGTGCCGGCAGCGGTGGAGATGGACTGGTTCAACAGGCCCGAGGTGCTGGTAGTGATGGCAAACGCGGCGCTAAAGCGGGCGAGGGCGGCGAGGTTGAAGGTTTGTTGGGTGCCGGAGTGGATGACGAGATCAAGGGTGCGGATGTTGCCGCTGGCACTCGTGGTCCAGTAGGGGGTGAAGCCTGAGAAATCCTGGTAGGCGAGCTTCACCGTGGTGGTGACGCCGTTGAAGGTGATCGCGACGGGATCGGTGAGGTTGACGGGCAGGGAAACGGAGGGAGGCGTGCTGTTTCCGCGGGCGACGGAGAATCGGATACGCAGGTCGGAGGCGGTGAACGTGGAGGAGGTGGGGTTGGTGTAATCGACCTGGGGATCGTTCAGGTTTTGGCTCCAGGTGACACCGGCGAGTATGTTAGGGCTGCCGTCCTCCTGGCTGGTGAAGATGACGGGGCGGCTGGATTCGGCCAGGACGGCGCCGGAGTCGCCAGCGTTGAGGACGGTTTGCAGGCTGATGGCGATGGCGTTGCCGGCGCTGCCGTCGCTCCAGGTGATGAGAACAGGGCGTTTGACTCCGGCGGCGTATTGGCCGGCTTTGCCGAAGTTGAGGCTCGCGGCGGTGTAGGACGGGTGGAGGTAGGTCCGACCGATGATGGGGACGACGCCGTGGTTGGTAATCTGGTGGGAGACGGTGTCGGAGGCAGAAGGGGTGGCGGGGCCGTGGAAAAAAGTGTCGGTATCGGTGCGGGCGGCGGGGAGGGCGTCGTTAAAGAAAGGCATGAACTCGGGCAGGATGCGCGGGGAGTGCGGCCCAAGGGTGGAGCTAAAGGCGAAGCCAAAGGCACCGTTTTTGAAGTTGGAAATGCCGTAGGCGAGGGAGTAGTCGGAACCGCCGAGGGAACCGTTAAAGTCGGAGTAAGAACGGGAGAAGGGGCCCGCGAAAAGTTGGGTGGGTCGGTGGTAGTGGCGGGCCATCTCGTCCCATATCCAGCGGTAGTAGGTGCGGGCCTGAGAGAGCTGGGTGGCGTTGTTGGTGAGGTAGCGCTTAAGGAGGGCTAGGTTTTCGAGGGTGACGAATTGGTAGGTGGGGCTGTTGAACTCGGTAATGTTGGGCGAGCCGGCGAGGGCGTTGTTGGTGTTGGCGACGTAGGTCCAGGTCTGGCCCCAGAAGTAGGTGCCGTCGGAGATGGCGGCGGCATCTGAGTAGGCTTGGCCGCCGAGGAGCAGGACGGCCCAAGAAGCGGTCTCCTGGTTGGTGATGTTAAGCACCCCAGCGCGGCGATTTTCGCGCGTCCAAGTGATGGCGAGCGGAAGCATCGCGTCGAGATCCGCCTGGGCGGTGGGGGAGAGTTTGGCGTAGTGGAGGTATTTGATGCTCAGGAGAGTGAGCGTGCAGAAATCGTGGAGGACGGGGTTGGACGTGGCGGCGCTGGTGTTGGTGTTTTTATAGCGGATGTGGCCGTGCTCGGTCTTCACTCCAGGATTGAGGATTTGCTGGGAGCGGACAAAGGTTATGATGCCCTCGGCGGCCGTGAAGTTGGCGGCGATGCCGGTGTCGAGGAGCGAGTGGGCGTAGCGGGCGTTGCGATCCATTTCGTAGGTTTGGTCGCTCTCTTTGAGCCGGTTGGGACTCACGGAGGTGTCCCACGTGCTGCCGAAGTAGGTGCGTTGACGGGTAAGAAAGGTGTCGGCCTCGGTGTTGCCCATGACCTTGTAGCCGGGTGTGTAGGTGACGGAGAGCTTGGGGCGGTTGCCAAGGGTGGAGTTGCCGGAGGAGTGGAAATAAACGTCGCTGGCGGACAGGGATTCATCCTGGGCTTTTAGAAGAAAGCCGCCGCAACGAGCCTCGATGATGTCGTCTAGCAGGGAAGTGAGGGCGGCGCTGGAGCCGGTGAAAGTGAACGTGATCTTTTGGCCGGCGCTCTGATTTACCGCATAGGTGGCGGTGGCGAGGACGGGGCCGGTGGGGACGGTTTTGAAGCCATTGGCGTCGGCGGAAGTGGCGGCCCAGGCATAGGCGTAGGCCTGGTTTTTCTGATTTTTTGAGGACTGCGTGGTGCTCCAGCCTGAATCGCCGGAGGGCAGGGCGTAGAGTTCGAGTGTGCCACCGGTCGTGGATGTGGAGAAGCCGGCGGTGGTGAGTTCGAGGCTGATGGCGGTGACGGCTGAGTAGCGGCCGTAGAGGGTGTCGGCATCGAAGCGGAGGAGGCCGCGGGCGACGCCGTTGACGCCGGTGCCATTGCGCCCGGCGCGGATCTGGTTGTTGGCACCATAGACGGTGTTGCCGCTGGAGAAGCCGTCGAGCCAAGTGCCGTCGAAGCCAGGAGTGGTGGAATCGGGGGCCTGTAGGACTGCGGTGGTCTGGGCAAACGAAGTGGAGGTGAGGCAGAGTATGCTGAGGGCAAGGCCAGCCACAAAACGGCGCAGGGTGAAACGCATAAGGGGTAAGGGGTGCGGTTGTGAAAACATGAAGGCGGACAGGGGGCGAGAGACGGAGGGGTTTATGCTAAACTTAGAAGCGAGTCGTGCGGGCTGAGTAAATGGTATGGAATGGGGAAGGGGACCACGCATGGTGATTGGCGTGGCAACACGGAAAACGGAGCACACCCGGGGATGGGCGTAGGTTACAAGTAGGTATCAGGCGAGGAGGGCGGCGCGTTCGCGGGTGACCTCGCCAAGGAGGTGCTGGCCTGCGACGTAGCGGTCGAATTCTGATACCATGAAGGCTCCCATGCGTTCGCACTCGCGTCCCACGCAGCCGGCGATGTGGGGCGTCAGTAGGACGTTTTTCAAAGTTCGGAGAGGCGAGTCGGCGGCGGGGGGTTCGGGCCAGGTGACGTCGAGAAAAGCGAAGAGATCCGGGCGGTTGGCGAGCACGCGGCAGAGGTCCGGCTCGTTCACTACGGCGCCGCGGGCGGTGTTGAGGAAGACGGCCCCGGGCTTGAGGCGGGAGAAGTGCTCTTCGCGTAGTAAGCCGTTGGTGGCGTCGAGGAGCGGGGCGTGGCAGCTGACGAGATCGGAGCGGGAGAAGACCGTGTCGAGGTCCACCAACTCGACGCCGAGTTCGGCGGCGTTCTTCGCGGACACGTAGGGATCGTAGGCGATGACGCGGTGTTTGAAGTGCTGGAGCCAGCGGGCAACGCGCTGGCCGATGGCACCAAGGGAGATGAGGCCGACGGTGGACCCGAAGTTGCCGGCCGCCTTTTCCCGGTAGGAGGGGGCTACGTGTTCGCGAAAAGCGAGGGCTAGAGGGTGAACTTGTTTAAGGCCGAGGAGAATCTGCGCGAGGGTGTATTCGGCGACGCTTTCGGCGTTTTCTTTGGTGGCGGTGGTGATGCGCACGCCGCGCTCCCACATGGCGTTGGTGGTGAAGTGGCGAATGGAGCCAGCACCAAAAAACAGGATCTTAAGGCGGGGAAACGCGGCGAGGAATTCCTCGTCCGCCATGACCATGCCCCATCCGGTGAAGATCGCTTCAGCGTCGCTGGCGCACACGGGGGCGGAGCGCCAAGTGGAGCCGTGCAGGGGAGGGCAAATCAAGTCGCACCGGCGGGCCAAGGCGAGTTGCTGCCGTGCGCCGTAGATCTCTTCCCGCGCGCCGGGATCGAGCAGGAAGAGAGCTTTTACAGGCATGGCAAGACGGAGACTGGTGGCGGTGGAGCGGTTGGGAAGTGGAGGCTATTCGGAGATGCCGAGGTCTTGTTTGCGGAGTGCCTCTATCTCGGTGGGAGTGAGGGCGCGATCTATGACCCATAGGTTGTCCACGAGGGCGCGGAACTGGCGGATTTCGCGGGGGTTGTTGGGCTGGTTTCCCCACTGTGCCCAGGCGAGCGGCTCGGCTCCGGTCGTGGTGGGAGTAACGGCTCCACCGCCGGCGTTGACGGTGATGCCGTTGGCCGTGCCGACGTAGAAATTGGCGGCGCCCTTGTTGAATACGACGGCGAAAAACCGCCACTGGCCGTCATTGATGAACACAGGGACGGTGGATTCAGCACGGTTTTGCATGACGTCGCCAGACCCATGGACTTCGAGGATGGCGCGTCCGTCGGGCGCGTGGTTGAAGGTGATACCGCTGTTATCTTTGCGGTTGCTAAACACGAAGGCGTAGTCGTCGAGGAGTGTGGTGCTCTTATACCAACCGGCGAGGGTGAAGCCGGCGGAGTTGACGAGGAGCATGGGGGCCTTGCGGCCATCGAGTTCGATGCGGGCAGTCTTGTGGTTAAGATCAATGGCTCGGTCCAACTTGCCGCCCCTGAGGCCGGTGCCGGGGGCAGAGTGAAGGTCTTCGAGCATGCCCTTCGGACCGATGAGGCGGACAGGAAAGCTACCGTCGGCGACATTGATGCTGAACGTGCCTTCGCCGCCGCCGTCGATGAACACGTCCGTGGCTTGCGGCAGGGTCTGGGCTACGAGTGCAGTCGGCAGGGCGAGAAGAACGAGGATGCGGAGGGAGGCGGTATGCATGGGTGTGGTAGCGAGGAAACGAGGGGCAGCGGTTTGGACGGGAGGAGGTTTCGTGTTATAGAATTACGCCGTCCGCGGGCAGTCGCGGACGGCGTGATTCCTGAAGGTGCGCAGCAAGACGCGGACAGTGAAGCTCAGCCGCGAGCTTTGCGACGGCGGTAGAGCGCGAGGCCGATGGCACCTACGCCGGCAATGGCAGCATATGCGGAGGGCTCGGGGATGGGTGTGTAAACGAGCGACAGATCATTGCCGGAGTTGGTGAGCGCCAAGGCGAAGTTGCCGGTCGCGCTGTTAATGGACTTGAAGGTCGCGTCGTTGATCGTCCACTGGCCCGCATTGAACCCGGTGATGCCGGCCTGGGTGGAGATGATGGTCCAGCTGATGGAGTTCTCGGAGAAATTCGGCACGGCACCCGAAGCGTTTAGGTTATCGAGGGAGAGCACATCAAGGACATAGGAGCCGCCGAGGTTCAGACCGCCGGTGGTAA
>JAIYBI010000252.1 GCA_027488595.1 Opitutaceae bacterium
CGCCGATACGATATCGAGCCGGGACTTGCTGGAGGGAGCTTGCGTCAAGGACGGCCGGATCACGCTGCCGAGCGGCCGCAGCTACTCCTTCCTGCAACTGCCCGACTCCACGCAGATGACGCCCTCAGTCGCGCTCAAGTTGAAGGCGCTGGTCTCTGCCGGCGGCATCGTGGCAGGGCCGAGGCCCGTCGCTTCACCCAGCCTTCAGGATTTCCCCGGAGCCGATGCGGAAGTGGCGGCGATCGGGCGCGAGGTGTGGGGTGAGAGCGCCGCCCCGGAAAACACGTTCGGAAACGGGCGCGTGTTCGCCACGACCAAGCAGGCGCTCGACGCCTGCAAACTGGGCCCGGATTTCTCCAGCCGGCCCGCCAACGTAGGGCTGCGCTACACTCACCGGCGCGACGGCGCGGCGGATATCTATTTTGTAAGTAACCGTTCCGACTCGCCGATAAATTTCACCGGAATCTTCCGCGTCGCCGGAAAAATTCCAGAACTGTGGGATGCGGAACGCGGCCGCATCGGGACGGCCCCGGTTTGGAACATCAAGGACGGTTTCACCGAGGTCGATTTAGATCTGCCCGCCAACACCTCGATTTTCGTGGTGTTGCAAAAACCCACGACCGAGCCCGCCTCCGCGCCTTTGCCGGCAAGCAAACCGGCGCCTGCGCCCTTGGCGGTTGAGGGTTCCTGGGATTTGACCTTCGCGCACGGCCAAACCCTCCCATACCCGGCGCTCGTTTCCTGGACACAGTCCGCACAGCCCGCGATCAAGTATTTCTCAGGCACCGCGACCTACCGGAAAACGGTGATGGTGCCCGCAGCTTTCCTGAATTCCGGCCGACCGGTGTGGCTGGATCTCGGCGTGGTCAAGGAGCTGGCGCGGGTCTTAGTAAACGGAACTGACTGCGGAGTCGCCTGGCACGCCCCTTTCCGCCTTGAGGTCACGCCGGCCCTGAAGGCGGGGGAAAACACCCTGGAAATCGAAATCACCAACACTTGGGCCAACCGCATGATCGGGGATGAATTCGAAGCGGAAGACTGCCGTTTCACCGAGGCCATCAAACAAAATTACTTCAAGGACAAGAGCGGCAAGCCGCTGCCGGTCGGACGCATGTTGGTCGAATTCCCCGAGTGGCTCCTGCAGGGCAAACCTCGGCCTTCCAACCGGCAGACGTTTTGCGTGTGGAATTATTTCACCCAGGATTCGCCACTGATGGAATCCGGTCTGCTCGGGCCGGTGGCGCTCATGGTGAAATAACCGTCACCGCGAATGGAAATCCGAGGCGGACAGTTGAATCGCAGCCTCACTCAAGCAGCAGCGCGGCATGGCGGCTGGAGGTCGCGCCGGCCGCGAGAACGAGTGATCCGATCCAAGCGACCGCACCGGCAGCGCGGGTGATGCCGAACTGGTAGTCGTCCACCTACGTGCGATCAAAGGTTATCTCCACCGTGTAGCCTGCGCGGAACGCGGCTTGCAGGCGCGGCCAGAGCGAAGGGTTGCCGTAACCGCGGGTCCAGTTGTTCTTGTCGAGCCACGCGACGGGCGCAGAGGCGCCCTCAAACGAGGGCCCGTTGCCGAGCTTCATGCGGGCTTGATAGATCGTCCACGCATCGACGTCGCCGCGCATGGCGCGCATGTGGATGAGGTCGTAGTCCCGGTCGGGCAAGTCGGCGCGCTGCTTGAGCGGCGTGAGGGCGCCGCGAACACGAGATTCAATATCAACGTCATTCCAATCCTCAAACCACTCCCGACTCTATCTCCGGTCAAAGATCACTTTCCTATCGGAAGAAGTCAGTGCCCCGCCTCTACTCCGTCTCCGCAAAACTCGGCATTGGCAGCCGGCGGCGGCGCGGCTGGAAGGGTGCTACGAAAGCGTCCTCGAACTTGAACACACCTTCGAAATCCTCGCGACGGTCAGACTCAGTTTTGCTGAATACGTTATAATCAATCAGATTGTAAACGATGTCACCAAAGTGGATCGTTTCCGTGATCCCCCAGCCGTTGAGAACGGTTTTCGCCAGCGGGCCATACTGCTCGAGCGCATAGGCGCGCAGGCCGTCGGAAAGCTCGCGACCCGAGAGATGGCAGGATGTCTTGGCCCGCTCGGCCTCGCGCTTCCGCAGATCTTTGACCGCGTGCTCAAGACCATCGCGCACGAAAGCGTAGGCCTGCCGGTCAAAGCGGGGATCCTCCTTTCTTATCAAGGCGATGATTTCGTTCATATCCATATCGGCCATTAACCAATAACTGAAGACAGGTCCCGCCCCCGTGCAATCCCTGCGCTCAAGAACTTTTCACCCCCAAACGCGCCCGATACTCCCTGGGACTCACCCCGTGCGCAGCTCGGAAAACCCGGCTGAAGTGAAACGCGTCCGCGAAGCCCAGCTCCGCCGCCACCGCCTTTACCCGCGCACTCGGCAGCGCCAGTCGCCGCGTCGCCTCCTGAAGTTTGCACCGCCGCAGGTAGGTTTCCGGCGTGGTGTCGGCAAAGCGACGGAAGAGCCGGCACACCGTGGCGCGTTGCAAACCCGCCCCCGCCGCGATGTCGCCTAGGTTGCGCAACTTCACCGCGCCCGCATCCACCAGCTCGCGACACCGCTCAAAACTCGCCCGCGCCCCCGCGCCCGGCGCTCCGCTTCCCGAACCTCCCGCCCCCTCCGCCAACGCCGCCGCCCCCGCCGGCGCGGAGCCGTCCGCGAGTTTGGTCAACAGCGCCCGCACGATCTGCTCGCGCAGCGCATCGGCCCGCGCCCCCTCCGCCATGCCTTCGCGCAGCAACCACTCCCAAGGCTCCATCCACTCCGCCGGCGCGAGCACCCGCCGCACCCGTCCGCGCCCCAGCCCCGCCGCGGCGACCAACGCAGCCGCCTCGGCCCCTTCCAGCCAGAGATAATACCGCCGCAGCGGCCGGCGCGCATCACTCCGCCGCCCAAAGCGCATGTCCGGCTCCGCTGCGTAAACACAGTCCGGCCCCACTCCCTCGCGCCGCCCGCCCAACTCCACCCAGCCGCGCCCGCCGACAATGTATTCGAGAGTCAAATACGGGAATCCGCGCCGCTGGGCGTAGTCGCCCGCCGGTCCCGCCTCCCAGCCGCCGCCGACAACTCGAAACCGCGCCGCCGCCCCCCGCCCGCCCCTGGCCGCCGGCCAGACCCGGAAAAACCGTCGCGCGCCCGCCCCCGCCGCCCCGGCCAGCCCGGGCGGCGTTTCCTGCCCAAGGGAGGGTTTCGCGCACATGCGCGCATCCACACGCGCCCCCGCCGCCGCCGCGAGCCTGAAAAACACCCACCATCGCGCCCCGCCACCCGCATCGTCGCAGGCTTGAACGCGTGTTCAAGTGCTGCCCCTCTCGAACTCCTCCATCACATGTCCTCCGCCACTCCCCTCCCGCCCCTGCCCGCCGGCCCCCTACCCGGTCGCTACCGCCATTACAAAGGCAACCTCTACGAAGTCACCGGACTCGCCCGCCACTCCGAGGACCTTTCCGTCCTCGTGCTCTACCGCCCCATAGACGCCTCCGGTCGCCCGACCACGGACAGTTTTTGGGTTCGCCCCCACGCCATGTGGAGCGAACTCGTCACCCACCAGGGCCTCACCCAACCGCGTTTCGCTCCCGTCACCTGAATCAAACCACCCGCGTAAACGCCTCACCGCTCCGCGCCCCTCGCCTCTCGCGCGATTTCAGAGCGCCGCTCTTGCGCCCGAGCCCTCGCCACTTCGGTATCCACCGCTGCCTCGGCGACGCTCCTTCCCCTCCGTGACCGACGAACATAAACACCGGCTACTCCAGTTCGCACGCATCCGCCGCGCGAAGTTCTGGCTGCGTTACATGCCTCGGCGCGCGCGCTTTCACACTTACCCCGTCGTTGGGCGCTTCGCCGCCTTTGCCCGTCCCCGCAGCTACCTTTGGCGATTCAACTATCCGCGCATCCGCCCGGCGTTTTACTTCGGCTCGGTCCTCACCTTGATTCCCATCCCGGGTCAACTCCCCCTCGGTTTCCTGCTCTGCCTGCTTTTTCGCACCAACTTCATGATCATGGGCGCGCTCCAATTCGTGAGCAACCCCGCGACCGGCCCCTTCCTCCTCTACGGCACCTATAAACTCGGCTCCATCACCCTCGATGTCACGGGACTCTCCAGCCGTCAGGACGCCCCGGCCGCACCCGCCCTTTTCGAAGGCTCGCTCAACATCACCCCAATTGTCGTCCCCCCGCTCGAAGAGGCCCCGCCCGATCTCGAGGCTCCGGACACGGAACCGAAGCCCACGCCTTGGCTTGACCGTTTTTACCGCATCCTTGGCGACCAGCTTCCCCCGCGCGGCCAGCCGATCACCGCCCAAGCTTGGGTCAAAATCATCGTCCACTTGATCGCGGCCCAGCTCATCGGTGCGATCATCGCCGGCCTCGCCATGGGCGCGGCCCTCGACTTGCTCTGGCGCTGGCTCGTGCTACCCGCCGCCCGCCACCACGCCGCCCGCCGCCCCGTCACCGCCATCATCACACCGCATTCCGCCACTTCCTCAACCACCTCCGGCCCGCCCTCTCCTTCCATCGCCGAACCACCCGACCAAACCTCCCCTTGATGTCTTCCTCCCCGCCCCTTTGCGCCCGCATGATCACCCTCCTTCGCCGCCTCCCCGCCCTCCTCGGCCTCCTCGCCCTGACCGGCGTCGTTGCCTGCAGCAGCACGCCACCGGGGCCTCATCTGCCCGGCTCCACCGCGAAGGGAAAACCCGCCTCCGTCCTCGCCCCCAAACCAGCCAAATCCTCCCCCTCCTCCTCCGGCAAACCCACCCCGGTCGCGCCCGTCGCCACACCCGCACGCCCCGCCGTCGCAGCCACCTCGCCCGCTCCCTACCCCGTCATGCTCGGCATTGACGTGCTCGCCGCCGATGGCTTCCGAGAGATCGCCGGCCTGCGTGTCGGCCTGCTCACCCACGCCGCCGGCGTGAACCGCTTCGGCGTCAGCACCGTGGATGTCCTGCGCAAGGCCCCCAACGTCAAACTCGTCTCCCTCTTCGCCCCCGAGCACGGCCTCTACGGTCTGGAAAAAGCCAGCGTCAACGTCCCCGACACCCGCGACCCGCGCAGCGGCCTGCCCGTTTA
This sequence comes from Opitutaceae bacterium, assembly GCA_027488595.1. Taxonomy (GTDB): domain Bacteria; phylum Verrucomicrobiota; class Verrucomicrobiia; order Opitutales; family Opitutaceae; genus IMCC26134_A. Next base: position 5,107 of record JAIYBI010000252.1, read on the forward strand.
CTCCCTCCACGGCAAAAACCGCAAACCCACTCCCGCCCAGCTCAAGGGCCTCGATGCCCTCCTTATAGACCTGCAGGACATCGGCGTGCGTTCCTACACTTACAACGTTGTCATGCGTTACGCCATGGACGCCTGTTTCGCCGCCGGCGTGCGCGTCATCGTCCTCGACCGCCCCAACCCCCTCGGCGGCCTCAAGGTGGATGGCCCCCACCTCGACCGCGAGTTGATGAGCGGTGTAGGGGCTTTTCGGATACCCTACGTCCACGGCCTCACCATCGGCGAACTCGCCCGTATCGCCGCCAGCGGCCCCGGCGTGCTCGACGTCCCCGAATCCGTCCGCGCCAAGGGCAAACTCACCGTCATCCCCATGCGCGGCTGGAACCGCTCCATGCGCTGGCCCGACACCGGTCTGAAGTTCGCCCCCACCTCGCCGCTCGTGCAGGACTACGCCGCCGTCATCGGTTACGCCATGATCGGCCTCGGCTGCGAATACAGCGGCTTCAAACACGGCGCCGGCAAAGAGCACCCCTTCCGCGCCCTCAGTTTCAAGGGCAAGACGCCCGACCAGCTCGCCGCCGATCTCACCGCCCTGCGCATCCCCGGCCTCGCCTACCGCAAAGTCACCGTGCCCGATGCCCAGGGCAAACCCGCCACCGCCCTCTACGTGGACATCGCCGACTGGAACGCCTGGAACCCCACCGAACTCAGCTTCGAGCTCATGCGCCTCGCCTGCCGCTACGATCCGCCCAACCCCTTCGCCAAGCTCGGTTCAAAAGAGGTTCGCAGCTTCAACATCCACGCCGGCTCCACCGCCTGGTGGCAGGCCCTCGTCCGCGACGGCGCCAAGGTCAACCTCGACTCATTCCAGGCCGACTGGAAACGCCGCGCCGCCGTCTACCAATCCCTCACCCGCCGCTACTGGCTCTATCAGTAAGCGCCGCGCCGCCCCATCCGCGCGCCATGCCTTCCGCCGACGAACTCTTCCTCGCCGTCATAGACGACCACCGCCGCCACCCGCGCCATCGCGGCCCCCTGCCCGCCGCCAATCGCACCGCCCGCCGCGATAACCCCGCCTGCGGCGACATTTGCACCGTCCAGCTCCACCTCGACCCAGAGGGCCGCATAGCGGAGGCCGCCTTCACCGGCGCCGGCTGCGCCCTTTCCCAGGCCAGCGCCTCCCTCCTGACCGTCCGCGTCACCGGACTGCCCGCCGCGGCCATCACCGCCCTGTATCAACAAATCCACGACACCGTCACCACCGGCCGGCCGCCCGACGGCTCCGAGCTCGGCGACCTCGCCGCCCTCGGCTCCGTGCACGCCCGCCCCGCCCGCCACGTCTGCGCCTTGCTTGCCTGGCAGGCCCTGCTCGACGCCATCGCCGCCCCGCCCGCGCCCTGAGCAACCGAGCTTCCTCGTAGCGGGGAGCACCATGCGACCCGTCCGCCCGCCCGCCCAGCCCGTCCCGCCTCCGCCACGTCCGCCACCCATCCGACATTCGACATTCAGCATTCGTCATTTGTCCGTTTTTCGTTCCGTTCCACTCATGCGCATTGGACACGCCCTCCGCTCCGACTTCCCGATCCTTGACCAACAGGTCAACGGCAAGCCCCTCGTCTATCTCGACAACGGCGCCACCTCCCAAAAACCCCGCGCCGTCCTCGACGCGGTCGCCGC
>JAIYBI010000517.1 GCA_027488595.1 Opitutaceae bacterium
CAGACGGACCGGCGGCAGGCCCGGACGCGGCGGATTGGCGCGGCAGGCGGCGGCCAGCCAGCTCGATTGGCGCAGAAAGGCGGCGCTGCCGCCGAAGGCTTCCGGATCGACGATCTGCACGAAAGTGGAGGCGCCCCATTGGGTCGGCGCGTCGGCGCGGCCATGACCGGACAGCGCCTGGGTCAGCGCTTCGACGGTCAACGCCAGGCCATAGCCTTTGTGGCCGTGGTCCAGCCCGCCGGTCGGCAGGATCGTGCCCGGCGGGGTGGTGAACAGAACGGCGGGATCGTTGGACGGATTGCCGTCTGCGTCCAACAGCCACTCATGCTCCAGCTTCTTGCCTTCGCGATGCAGCCGGCCGGTGTAGCCGATGGTGGTGATCGAGGCGCTGACGTCGATCAGGATCGGATCGCCGTCGGTCGGGACGCCGATCGCGATCGGATCCGGGGTGTAGAGCGGCTTGGTTCCGCCGAACGGCGCCACCGTCGCGACGCTGGGGTCGGAGCAACTGACGATCGCAAGGCAGCCGGCTTCCGTCGCGCGGGTGAGAAACACCGCGAGGCAGCCGATATGGTGGCTGCGCCGGATCGAGGCGGTTCGGCGGGCGCGGTGGTGCTGAAGAAGCGGACGTTGGCGTGGCTGGTGGGAACGCGGGGGTTGCGCGGGTGGATGACGAGGGAGACGCCCATCGCGACCCAGGGCTTGCCGACGAGTTCGGGGCGGTGCGCGGTGGCGCTGGGGGGGAGCGTGGTGCCGGTGACGTGGGAGAAGGCCACGCCGGCTTTTTCAAAGACGGCGCCCTCTGTGAGGATGCGGGTGCGGCCGCCGCCGCCCTCGGGGCGGGTCCATTCGTCGGTGCGAAAAGTTTCGCGACCATCTTCCTCGGCCAGGGCGGCGCAGATGCGGTCCTGGAGATCGAGCAGGTAGCGTTTGACGGCGGCGAGATCGGGGGCGGTGGACATCGGGTGGAGTGAAGCGGAAGAGATGACGCAACACGGGGGCGCGCGGGCGCGCCAGATGAATCCCGCTTCGGCACGACTTCGCTTGGTGCATGATGGTTGGCGGAAGGAGGTGCAGGGAGGCGCCGAGCTGGAGCTCGGCGTTCCCAGCGGGCGGAGCTGGAGAAAGAGCAAGAGCAAGATGGAAGAGAAAGGTGGAGGGGGCTGGACGGCTTGACGACTTTGGTAGGGTGGCGGGGCTCGACAGCGGGGGCGGGATGCGCGATGGCTTGTGGTTCGCGTGCCGGTTCTCGCGGTCCCGCGCTTTTTTGATGAACACCAGCATCCTCACGACTTTGGCGGCCACGGGCTTTACGGTGGCATTTCTCCATGCGGCACTGCCGACGCACTGGCTGCCGTTTGTGCTGGTGGCGAGGGCGCGCGGCTGGCGGGAGCGCAAGACCATGGGCGTCGCGCTGGCGGCGGGGCTGGGGCACGTGGCGCTTACGTCTTTGCTGGGATTGGTGGTGGCGCTGCTGGGATTCGCATTGGACGAGCATTTCGGCCAGATTTTCAAATGGGTGGCGGGCGGTTTGTTGCTGGCGGTGGGGCTTTATTTCGCGGTGCAGCAATTCCGCGGGGCGGGTTTGCGGCATCACCACGTGCCGGGCAGCCATCACCACGCGAGCGAGCAGTGCGGCAAGGAGGAGTCCGAAAGCCATCTTGAGCACGAACTGCGTGAGAGTCCGGTGGTGACGGATAAGTCGAGCGATTGGGCGGCGATCAGCGGCCTGCTGGTGATGTTGACGCTCTCGCCGTGCGAGGCGTTTTTGCCGGTGTATCTCTCGGGGGTGGAGTTTGGCTGGACAGGATTTTTCGTGCTAAGCGGCATCCTTGCGGCGGGCACGCTGGGCGGCATGACGATCTTCACCTGGCTGACTCTGCGCGGCCTGAAGCGATTTGATTTGAAACGCTTCGAACGTTACGAAGCCGGGATGCTGGCGACGGTGTTTTGCGGGCTCGGTTTGATGATGATGTTCATCGAGCACGGGCACGGCCACGCGCACTGAGCGCGGCTTCGATCAGCGTTTCGGGATAACAAAGAGCGGGGCGGGTTTCGCCTCGGCGGCGGGCGCGGCTGAACCCGATGGTGTAACGGGAGTGGCGGTCACGGGCGTGACGCCGGTGACGGGGCCGCCGGTGAAGACGGAGGAGGCGGGCAGCTTAAGGATCCAGGTGTTGATCAACTCGGCGACACGGGCGTCGCGCACCTTGGAGGTGGGGCTGCCCATGACGACGACGATGACGCGTTTGCCATCGCGCTGCGCGGTGGCGGCGAGGCAGAAGCCGGCGGAGTTGGTAAAGCCGGTCTTGAGGCCGTCGCAGCCCTCGACGGAATTGAGCAGTTTGTTGTGGTTGCGCATCACGACGGGGGCGGGGCGGACGCCGGTGCCGAAATCGCGGACCTTGGTGGAGGTGTATTTGAGTGCATCGGTGTGGAGCAGGAGCTCGCGGGAGATGAGGGCGAGGTCGCGCGGGCTGGTGAGGTCGCCCTCGGCGATGACGCGATTGGACGGGGGGAGGCCGTGGGGAGTGCGAAAGGTGGTGTGGGTGAGGCCGAGGCCGGCGGCGCGGGCATTCATCTGGCCGACGAAGGCCTCGCGGGATCCGGCGGTGGCGCGGGCGAGGGCGGAGGCGGCGTCGTTGGCCGACTGGATCATGAGGGCGTAGAGCAACTCCTCGACGGTGAAGGTTTCGCCGGGTTCGAGCCAGACCTGGGTGCCGCCCATCTTGTAGTCCTCGACGGCAATCGGCACCGGAGTGGAGAGGGAGATTTTGCCGGCGGCGATGGCGTCGTGGACGACGAGAAACGTCATTAACTTGGTGACACTGGCGGGCGGGCTGACGTTATCGGCGTTTTCCTCGTAGAGGACCTGTCCGGTGGCGGCGTCGGTGACGATGGCGCCCTTGTAGTCGGCGCGCAGGGCGGCGGGCGCGAGGAAGGCGACGAGGGAAAAGGCGAGTGTAACTAAGCGTTGAAGGCGCATGGGAGAAGGTGAAGGCAGTGAAGGGGGCGCGGCGATGTAGCGGCGAGGCGAAAAGTGATCAGCGAAAACGAGCTGGCTCAGACGAGGGCGAGGAAAATGAACAGCACGAGAAATGCCGCCGCCGTTTCGGCGTGGGGCATGAACATCTCGGCCAGCGGGGAGACGGCGGCGAGACCGGTGCCGTAAAGCAGGAAACCCGCGAGCAGCGCTCCGAAGGCGAAGATCGCAAGACGGTGCGTCGCGGCGGAAACGGGGCCGAGCTCGCGGCTGATGAGGCAACGCAGCACGAAGTAGGGGAGAATCATTTTACCCGCGATGAAGGGGACGAAGTATATCACATTTTTCTCCACCATGGACGCGGGAAACCACCAGTAGATCATGCGCCATTCGACGCCGCCTTCGAGCCAGGCCGTGGTGATGTAGTAGGCGGTGAGCAGCGCCGCCAGAAGCAGCATGGCATGGTCGCCGCCGGGACGATCTTGCGCGGCGGCGTGACGCTCGCGGAGAAAGCGGGCTGCGGTGAGGAAACCGGCCGCCAGCAGATCGAACCAGAGGTAGTGGTAAGTCTGGGATTGGACACAGAGGTAATAGGTGGTGAAGAGCAGGCCGAGGCCGGCAACCCAGGCGGTGTCTTCCCGGCGGCGGTGGCGCGCCCAGAACCAGAGGGCGGCGAGGGCGGCGAGGGCGGCCACGTAAACCCAAGGGCGAAGGGGATCGGCCACGAGATTGGTGAGGATTTTCCATTGCAGGCCGAGCAGGAGGAGGACGACCAGCGTCGTGACGAACCACGGGCGCTCGCGCCGCCAGCCGGAGATGAAACAGAGGGCCTTGGCCGCGATCGCGAGCACCGCAAGCGGCACAATGACATCTAGCCCGACCGGCACGCGGAAAAGACGCAGGCCGGCGTCGTCGGTGTGGTATTGGTTAAAGAAATACGCGAAGACTGCGAGGCCGGTGAGAAGCGCGGCGAGGTCGCGTCGGCCGGGGCGGGCGGCGGAGCCAGGAGCGGCCTTTGCGAAGGTGATGCACCAGCCGATCAGCCAGGTCACCATGACGGGGCCGATGACGGCCTGGTTGGGCAGGCCGAGGGTTTGCAGGGCAGGATAAACGAGGAGCGCGGCGGCACCGACAGCAACCCAAGTGAGCCGCAGGCGGTTGGCGGCGTTGAGCACGCAGGCGCCGATGGACCAGACTGCGATCCAAGCGAGAGTGATGGCCCAAGGTGCCGGTGGCGGCAGGGTTTTGAGGCCGGTGACGACGCGGCCCCAGCCGTGCAGGGCGGCGAGCGCGGCGAAGGTGAGGGCGAGGAACGCCGCGGTCGCGCGAGACGAGGAGCGGAGGGCGAGCGCGAGCAGGGCCACACCGCCGAGGATGAGCACGCCTGCGGCATCGTGTGGCGGGCCGAGCAGAACGGGTGAAAAAACCAGCCACGGCAACCACAGCGAAAGGCCGCCGCGGACGGGCGCGACCCACGGGCCGAGCGGCCACAGCGCGAAGGCTCCGAGGACGGCGAGGGCAAGCCACCACTGGTTTTGAGAACGCTTGGCCGGTGAGGCCTCGGAAGTGGCGGCGAAGTCGGGCGCGGATGACGAGATGAGGCGGTAGGGGGCGAAGCTATCGGGCTCAACGAGAGCTCGGCGGTAGCGGAGAAAGTTATGCCGCGTCTGGTCTATCGGCAGTTTGAGCGCCCAGCTTAGGAAGTAGCGGAGATCCGTGATCTCGATTGTTTCAAGATCGTGGCCAGGCACGAAGCCGGGGCCGCGCAGGTAAACGTAGGACGGGATGTCGAGGCCGGTCTTGTGCGCGCCGCGTTCGTCGTGGCCGTGATCGCCGAAGACGACGAGGGTGGCGTCGGGCGGCAGACGGAGCGCGGCGTCGCGCACCCACTGATCGGCTTGGTGGTAAACTTCGCGGTAGCGCGGGTGGTGGATGCCGACCTCGTGGGCGATCTCGTCGGTGACCTGCACGTGGGCGACGACGATGGGGTTTTTCTCGTTGAGGAAGCACTCGAGGGCGGTGTTGAGCAGGCGGTGATCGAGGGCGGCGCGGTCTTCGCCGTCGCGCGCCGAGCTGAATCCGCTGTAGACGGACGGTCCGAATTGCGCGAAGTGGCCCTCGGAGTAGTCCACGCTGATGAGGCCGAGGCCGGCGAGCTGGGTGAAGATGGACTCGATCCGCAAATCGGTGTGATGGAAATTGGCGATGACGCTCGCGATGCTGGTGTGGGTTTGCCCGCTGAAGGCGGCGCGGACGGCTGGGTGGGTGAAGCCCTCGTAAACGGTGTTCATGCGCGCGTGCACGCCGGTGGCGCGCAGGGCGGCGAGGTTGGGCATCATCTCCGCGTCGAGCGCGGTCTGGAGACGGAGCGAATCGAGGATGATGATGAAGACGCGCGAGTAGCCGGGATTCGCGGGGCCGATGAGGGAGTCGGTTGCGCGGGAGTCCGTGGCGGCGAGGTTGGCGGCGGCTTTGGCGTGGTTGGTGACGTCGCGATCAATCCAGAAGAAGCCGGTGATGCAGACGGCGGCGAGGAAGGCGACGTGGTTGAAAACGCGCCACCGCGAACGGTGCGGGCACGGGGCGGCGGTGGCGGACGAGGAGGCCGGCGGATGCTCGGGGTCGGCGGGCATGGGGCGGGCTGGAGGCAGTGCGCGACGACGGCGGGCGGTTTTGACGATTACGCCGACACGGTTTGCTCGATGGGCATCTCGTGGAGCTTTAGCTCGGGGTTTTTCTCGACGAAGTAGTCGCGCGTCCAGTCGTTGGGGAAGAGGACGATGGGGTGGCCGAATTTGTCGGTGCCGAAGGCGACGCCGCTGGCGACGATGATGTCGTTGGGATTGGCCAGCGAAGGATGCGGCTCGACCCAGCGGAGCTGGGTCCACGGGGTGGGCTCAATGCGGCACTCGGCGTTGTATTCGGATTTGAGGCGGGCCTGCACGACCTCGAATTGCAAGGGGCCGACGGCGGCGAGCAGGGTCGCGCCGGGGGGGGCGTTGCGCGGCATGAAGGACTGGACGACGCCCTCTTGCAGGAGCTGCTCGAGGCCGGTGCGGTATTTTTTGGCGTCGGCGGAGGTCGGGTTGTTGATGTAGGCGAAGACCTCGGAGGGGAAACGCGGGATCTCGTCGTAGGCGATGGCGCGGTCCTCGCTGAGAGTGTCGCCAATGCCGAAGGCGTCGTGGCCGACGAGGCCGATGACATCGCCCGGCCAGGCGACGTCCACGGTTTCGCGTTCCTGGCCGAAGAGTTTGTGCGAAGACGAGAGGCGGACGGATTTACCGGTGCGCTGGTGGGTGACGACCATGTCGCGCTCGAACTTGCCGGAGCAGACGCGGAGAAACGCGATGCGGTCGCGGTGCTTCGGGTCCATGTTGGCCTGGATCTTGAAGACGAAGCCGGAGAATTTTTGGTGAGTGACGGGGATCTCGCGCGCCTCGGTGGGGGCGGGGGCGCCCGGTGTGCTCATGGAGACGGAGCGGCGGGTGGTGGGCGGGATGGAGTATTTGAGGAAACTCTCGAGAAGGAGCTGCACGCCGAAGTTGTTCACGGCGGAGCCGAAGAAGACGGGCGTCTGTTTGCCAGCGTGGATCGCGGCGAGATCGAAGGGGGCGGTGGCGCCGTCGAGCATGGCGATCTGCTCGGTGACCTCATCGTAGGTGTAGTCGTCGAACTTGTCGCGCACGGCGGCGTCGGCGAGGCCGGTGACGTTAACCGGGGCGCGGTAGGCGCCGTGGGGAGTGCGCTCAAAGAGGTGGACTTGGTTTACGCGTCGGTCGAAGACGCCCTTGAAAGTGGGGCCGTTGCCTAGAGGCCAGATGACGGGACAGGGGGCGAGGCCGAGCACGCGCTCAAGCTCGTCAATGAGCGCGAGGGGATTTTGCGTGGGGCGGTCGCACTTGTTCATGAACGGGAAAATCTGGATGCCGCGGCGTTTGCAGACCTCGAAGAGCTTGCGCGTCTGGGGCTCGATGCCCTTGGCGGCGTCGATCACCATGAGGGCGGCGTCCACGGCGGTGAGCACGCGGTAGGTATCCTCGGAAAAGTCCTTGTGGCCGGGGGTGTCGAGCAGGTTGACCGCGTAGCCCTGATAATCGAATTGTAGGACGGTGGAAGAAACGGAAATGCCGCGCTGCTTTTCGAGCTCCATCCAGTCGGAGGTGGTGGCGCGCTGCTGTTTGCGGGCGGTCACGGAGCCGGCGAGATGGATGGCGTTGCCGTAGAGAAGGAACTTCTCGGTCAACGTGGTTTTGCCGGCGTCGGGGTGCGAGATGATGGCAAAGGTGCGGCGGCGGGCGATTTCCTGGGCGGGAGTCATGGCGATAAACGGAGAGCGAACGCGGAGGAGGCGGGGAGGGGAAGGGAAAACGCCGCTGCGCGGAATGACCAATGACGAATGACCAATGACGAATGACGGCGGCGTAATGGGGATGGCCGGCGGTGATGGAAAGGGTGGGGCGGGGTGTTTTTGGGCTTTCGTGTCGGGGGCGGGTGGAGTGTTGTCGTCGGTCACATGGCCGACGTCGCATCAATTAAGTTAAAACCCAATGCCAAGTCTCGCGCGCTGGCCGGACACCCGTGGGTGTTTGGCAACGAAGTGGAGACACTGCCCGCGTCTTCGCACGACGGCGAGGTGGTCGAGGGTCGCGACCGCACGGGGCGCTTCATCGGCAGCGGCATCTACAACTCGAAGTCGCAGATCGTCTGGCGTCGCTTGAGCCGCGACCGGGTGGAGCTGGACGAGACGTATTTGCGCGGGGCGATTGACCGTGCAATTAAGCGCCGCGACGAAGTGCCCTCTGGCGCGGGCAAAAACCGCCGCTTGATCTGGTCCGAGTCGGACGATCTGCCGGGCGTGGTGGTGGACCAGTTTGGCGACACTCTCGTGGTGCAGATCCAAACCCTCGCGATGGACCGTCGTGCGGACCTGATTGTCGAACTGCTGGCCGAGCGCACGCAGGCGGCGGAGATTATTTTGCGCAACGACGCCAACATCCGCCGGCTCGAAGGCCTGCCGCAGGAAATCCGCACCCGCAGCGGCAAGCCGTGGGAGCCCCGCTGGCACGCGATTGACGGCTTTGATTACTGGCTCGATTTGCAGAACGGACAGAAGACCGGGTTCTACCTCGACCAACGCGAGCAACACGCGGCGGTCGCGCGTCACGCCAAGGGACGCCGCGTGTTAGATGCATTCTGCAACCAAGGCTCGTTCGGGTTGCACGCAGCGCGGGCCGGGGCGGCGGCGGTGAAGGGACTCGACAGCGCCTTTGACGCGATCACGCAAGCGAAGCGCAACGCCGAGCGCAACGGCGTGAAGGCGGAGTTCACGGCGGTGAACGTTTTTGATTATTTCGGCGCGAAGCACGAAGAGACCTGGGATCTGATCGTGCTGGACCCGCCGCCCTTCGCGAAGTCGAAGAGCACGCTCGAAGGAGCGTTGCGCGGCTACAAGGAACTCAATCTGCGCGCGATGAAAGCGCTGGCACCGGGAGGTTTGCTGGCGACCTACACCTGTTCGCACCACATGCAGGATGCGGAGTTACGCGGCGTGCTGGCCGACGCGGCGGCTGACGCTAAGCGCAAGGTGCAAGTGGTGGAGTTCTGCCACCAACCGGCCGACCACCCCGTGCTCATCACCATGCCGGAGAGCGAATACCTGCGCGGGTATATCGTGCGGGTGGAGTGAGGGGCGGCACTGGCTCGACTCCTCCGGACAGGTAGCAGCGGAGCCCCGAGGTTTTCTGGCTGCCTCAATGCACTCCGCTAATTCGTCTCCTGTCGAGTGCTCACTCCTTACCGTTGCGTCTCGAGTTCGGCCCAGCGGACCGTGAGGATCCAGACGACGCAGAAGGTGGTGAGGATGGCGGGATTGTAGAGGGGGAAATCCATCCATGAATGCGCCAGGGTCAGGCCGAGGCCGAGCACGAGCAGGAGGAAGGCGGGTTGCCCTAGTCCTCCGAGGCGGCAGAGGCGCCAGACCAGCCAACCGAGGGCGAGCAGGGGCAGGCTCAGGCCTATGACGCCGAGTTCGGCGAGGGCCTGGATGTAGTCGTTATGGGCGTGGTCCCAGAAGAGCCGGTTGTCGCCGCCGGCGAAAAAGATATCGGGATAGAATTGCTGCTTTTGCGGAAACACGTGGCGGAAGCTGCCCGCGCCCCAGCCGGTGAGAGGCTTGTCCTGGAAGAGTTCGTAGGTGGCCTTGCGGGCGCTGATGCGGAAATCGATGGAGTCGCTCACGGCCGGCTCAAAAAGCGTGCCGAGCTGGGCCATGCTTTTGCTTAGGTTGAGGTAGGCCGCGCCCGCACCCACGAAGGCGAGCGTTACGCAGGCCACGAGGATCGAGACGATGCGGTTGCCATCCTCGCGCGCGCCAAACATCCGCCAGGCACCGTAGAGAATCGAGCCCAAGACGATGTAGGCGATGAGCAGGATCATGCTCGCGCGCGAGTTGCTTACGAAAACCAACATGCCGGTGGTGATGGCCAGCAGAGCGAAGACGGGGGCCGGACTGCTGCGGACCATGCGTCGCTGGCCGCGCACCAGATGCCAGACCATGAGGCCCACGGCGACGATGGTGATGAGGTTGAAGTAGGCGCCGCCGTGGTTTTCGTAAACGAAGGTGGCTACCGGGTGCGAAACCGGGACTTTGATGAACCAGAGGATTTTCTCGGTGTGGGTGACTTGTTGGAGCACGCCGATAAGACCGAGGAGGGCACCGTTGCCGACGAGCACACCGAGCACGCCCATGACCGCGGTGCGCCGGCTGAGGCCGGTCCAGAGCGCGCAACCTAGCAGCCAGATCGAGGCGTAAACCGAGAGCATTCGCCAGGCGTTCATGCGGGAGGCGGGGGCCTCGATGCTGGTGGGCAACCAGGTGATGTGGTCGCGCGGCTCGATCCACCAGGCGGTGCCATCGCTGACCCGCGCCCAAGCGGGATTGAGGGCCTGCGCGAGCACGTAGCCGATGAACAGCAGACCTATCCAGAAAACAGGGAAACGAATCAGACGCAGGATCGGGTTGATGCGAAATTCCCCCTCGGGAGAGTATTCGCCCTCGTAGTGACGGGGTAGCAGGGCCAGCACGAAGCTGATCAGGCCGAAGCCGAAGACGGTGAACTGCGACCATGCATCACGCGTGCCGATGGCCCAAGGCAGGAAGATCAGGTGAATGCACGCGACGATGACCAAGGCGCGTTCGCGAGGGTGGATCGGCACGGCGGCGCGCTGTTCGCCGCGAAAAGCCTTTAGCAAACCGGAGCCGGGCGATTCGGGCGGGGCAAAGGCGGGAGGTGGGTTTCTCACGGGTGGGGAAGCGTTGAATGAAGCAGCGTGGGCTTTCAGACCGCGACGGTCTGCGGTTGCGTGTGGATCGAGGCTGCTGCCGCCGATTTCGTAAGGCTAACAAGGCGACGGCGAACCCGCGCCAGCATGCAGGCAGGGGATAATCCATGGGCTTCGCGCAGTGCCGCCTGGCTGGAGCCGTGGCCGATGAAGGCATCGGGCCAGCCGAGGCGCTCGAGCGGCACGCTCAGGCCGGCGTCGGAGATCGCCTCCAGCACGGCGGACCCGAAGCCGCCGGTCACGACGTGATCCTCGAGCGTAACGATGAGGCGGGCATTGCCGGCGTGGCGCAGGAGGAGTTCGCGGTCGAGGGGTTTGACGAAGCGGGCGTTGACTACGCCGACATCGAGACCGTCTTGGGTAGCGAGCGACTCGGCGAGGACGAGGGCGTCGGCTACCATGGTGCCTATGGCCCAGATAACGATGTCGGTGCCAGGGCGCACGACCTCGGCGCGCCCGAGGGGAATGAGGCCGCGGGAGGACTTGGCGGGCTGGCCGGTGCTGGCGCCGCGCGGGTAGCGGATAAAGGCGGGGCCGTCGTAGGCGAGCGCGGTGGCCATCATATCGGTGAGGTCGTGCTCGTTGGCCGGAGCCATGATGAGCGCGTGCGGCACGGGACGGAGGTAGGCGATGTCGAAGAGGCCGTGGTGGGTGGCGCCGTCGTTGGGCGAGAGGCCGGCGCGGTCCATGCAAAATACGACGGGCAGGCGTTGCAGGGCGACGTCGTGAATGATGGGATCGTAGGCGCGCTGGAGGAACGTGGAGTAGATGGCGACGACGGGTTTGAGGCCCTGCGTGGCGAGACCGGCGGCGAAGAGCGCGGCGTGTTCCTCGGCGATGCCGACGTCAAAAAACTGGAAGGGCAGGGCGGCGGCGAGGTGGTTAAGGCCGGTGCCGCTGGGCATGGCGGCGGTGATGCCGACGATGCGTTTATCTGCGGTGGCGAGGCGGACGAGTTCCTTGCCGAAGATATCCTGATAGTTGGGAGGGGTGCCGGGGCCGCCGCCCTTTGCCTCGCCGGTGGTAGGGTCGAAGGCGCCGAGACCGTGGAACTTTTCGGGATGGGCACGGGCGGCTTCGAGGCCGCGGCCCTTTTCGGTGATGACGTGGAGGAGGACGGGGGTGTCGGTGTCGCGCGCGAACTCGAGGTTTTTGATCAACTCCTCGAGGTTATGGCCATCAATGGGGCCGATGTAGCGCAGGCCGAATTTTTCGAAAAGGGAGGACTCGACGAAGAAGTCCTTGGTCTCGCGTTTCCACTTGTGCCAAAGCCGGTTCATGTCCGGGCCACCGGGCAGGCCGAGGAAGAACTTCTCGATGTCGTGGTGGACCTTGTTGTAGGTGCGGGTGGTGGAAAGGCGGGTGAGGGATTTGGCGATGGCGCCGACGTTCTTCGCGATGGACCACTCGTTGTCGTTGAGGATGACGACGAGCCGCTTGGTGGAGGCGACGACGTTGTTGAGGGCTTCGAGGGTGATGCCGCAGGTGAAGGCGGCGTCCCCGCAAAGGGCGACGACGTGTTCGTTGGTGCCCTTGAGATCGCGGGCGGAGGCCATGCCGAGGGCGGCGGAGAGGGCGGTGCCGGCGTGGCCGGCGCCGAAGGCATCGTGAACGCTCTCGTCGCGGGCGAGGAAGCCGGAGGCGCCGCCGCTCTGACGAATTTTGCGGAAGAACTCACCCTGGCGGCCGGTGAGGAGCTTGTGGATGTAGCCTTGGTGGGCGACGTCGAAGACGAACTTGTCCTTGGGCGTGGAGAAGACGCGGTGGAGAGCGATGGTGAGCTCGACGACGCCGAGATTCGGGCCGACGTGACCGCCATTTTTCGCGGTGACATGGATGAGTTCCTCGCGGATCTCCTGGGCGAGCTGGGGAAGTTGCTCGACGCACAGGCCTTTGACGTCATCGGGGGAGCGAATCTGGTCGAGCAGGCGAAGCGGAGCGGGCGAGGCGGAAGCCGAAGAGTCGGCGGGAGGATTCATTGCTGGAAAGGCGGAGGAGGAGGCGGCGGGAGGGGTTCTAGGCGCCGGCGCGATCATGGGAGAAAGGTTCTAGGGCGGATGTGCCGTCCTTTTGGCGTTTGAGCTGTTCGATTTTGAGCTCGGCGGCCTTGAGGCGCTGTTCGCACAGGGCAAGGAGCTTGGAACCCTCCTCAAATTGGGCTAGTAACTCGGCGAGCGGGGTGTCGCCGGACTCCATGGCGTCCACGATGGTCTCCAGGCGCTGCATGGCATCCTCGAAGGTGGGTTCAGGCGAGGGGGTGGGCGGAGAGGAGCTTGCTTTGTTGGCCACGGTAAACGGGAGGAAGTTGAGCAGCTGGCGTGGCTTTTCAATCACTCTTTAGGCCGCCGGCCGAACGGGCCGGGTGAACCGAAATAGTCTGCCGTGCGCGGATGCCCGCTTTGTCAGTGGTGCGGGTGGAGGGAGTCGAACCCTCGTCTCATGCTTGGGAAGCACGCATAATAGCCGTTATACTACACCCGCGGCACTCGCTGACTGCGGTGACAACTAAACGCACGCCCTTCCGCTGCAACTCCCTTTTGCCTGAACCTGCTCTTGCGTTCCTTCAAACGTAGTCGCGTCGGCCGTCCAACGCACTCTTCAGCGTCACCGCATCCGCATAGAGCACCCCGCCGCCGCTCGGCAGGCCGAATCCAATGCGCGATACCTTGATCGCCGCGTCCGCACCATGCTCCGCCACCCCGTCCGCCGCCAGATGTTGCGTGATGAAGTGACACGTCGCCTCGCCTTCCACGTCGTTCGACAAGGCCAGAATCAACTCCCTCACCTCGCCCGCGCGCACCCGCGCCTCCAGCGCCGCGAAGTTAATGTCCGCCGGCCCCACGCCCTGGATCGGCGAGAGCCGTCCGTGCAACACATGGTAGACCCCGCGATACGCTCCCGAGCGCTCCATCGCCACCAGGTCCGGCACGTGCTCCACCACGCACACCACCGAGCCATCGCGCCGGGGGTCTTCACAGAGGCCGCAGCGCTCGCCTTCGGCCAGATTGCCGCAACGCGAACAACGCCGCACCGTGCGCGCCGCCGACTCCAGCGCAGCGACGAGCGCCGGCAGCTGCGCTGGTTTTTCCACCAACAAATGCAGCGCCATGCGCTCCGCCGACCGATACCCCACGCCCGGCAATTGTTTCAGCGCCTGCTGGAGTTTTTCAAAGGCCGGCGTCATCTAAAAACCCGCGCCGAGCCTAGAACATCCCGGGCATCTGGAAGGCCGAGGTCACTTTCGCCATCTCTTCCTCGTTAAACTTCTTGGCTGACGCCGCCGCTTCCTGCACAGCCGCGAGGATTTCCGACGACACCAGCGCGGCATCCTCCTTCAGGAACTCCGCGTCCACTTTCAACGCTAGGAACTGGCCCGCGCCGTTGATCTTGATCTGCACCGCGCCGCCGCCGCGCGTGAAATCGAGTTCCTTCGAGGCGAGCTGCGCTTGCAGGCCTTCGATGGATTTCTGCATTTTCTGGGCTTGTTTGAGAAGTTTTCCGACGCCGGCCATGGTAGTAAGGGTGGTTAAGGGTTATCTGTTCTAAAGAAACGAAGCCCTCAGCGCAAAGACTCCCGCGCTTTCTTCAACCTGAAACTGGACTTCGTTTCAGTCTCCCGCCGCCAGCACGTCCGCATACCCTTCGCGAAAGGTCCGCTTCTCCGCCCGCCAGCCCAGTTCTGCCCGCGCCCTCGCCGCATCCACGATACGATCCGGCGTCACCGCCCGCCGCCCGCCCGCCGGCTGCCCAGTGAACCTCGGCATCGCCACGCCCACCCGTTCCGCCAGCCATGCCGCCACTTCGCCTTTTGTCGCCTCGCCTTCGTCGGCTAGGTTAAAAATCTTCGCGCCACTCTTACCTCCCGCCGGTCGCCGCACCGCCTCACCGAACGCCGCCCAAAGGCCCGCCACGATGTCGTCTCGGTGGATCAGGTTAAGGTGCATTTCCGGCCGCCCAGCCACCTCGCCACTCCGCACTTGCTCGACCAGATGCGCCCGCCCCGGTCCGTAAATCCCCGCCAGCCGCAACACCGTCGCCGCCCCCGGCCAGGCCGCCGCCACTTCCTCCGCATCGATCAGCGCCTGCGTTGTTTCCGCCGCGCCGCCGACCGCGTCCGTCTCCGTCACCCGCACTCCGCCGTCCTGCGGATACACCGAGGTGCTGCTCGTATAAACCAGCGGCGGCATACGCCCGCCCGACGCCATCGCGCCCCGCGCCCACCCGGTCACGCTGCCCAGCCCATCAACGTAACTGCGACGGTATCCTTCCGCGCCGCCACCGCCCGCCGCCACCGTTACCGCCACCAGGTCCACGTCGCCCGCCAGCTCCGGCCACCAGGCCGCGTTGCCAATTTCGCCGACGATCACCGCCGCACCCGCCGCCCGCAATCCCGCCGCCGTCTCCGCATTGCGCGTCAAGGCCGTTACCCGCAGCCCCGCCGCCAGCGCCTCCCGCGCCAGCGCGCCGCCCACATAGCCGGCCCCAAACACCGCGAGATGCTTTCCGCGAAACGAAGTTGGCCCCGACTCATTCGTGTTCATTGTGTGACCTTACCATGCCCACGGTCCTTGTCATCTTGCCAGAGGGTTTTGAAGAACTCGAAGCCGTCGCGCCCATTGACGTCCTTCGCCGCGCCGGCATCGCCGTCGCCATCGCCGCCCTCGGCCCCACCCGCCGCGTCACGGGTCGCAACGCGATGGTGCTCGAAGCCGACTGCCTGCTCGCCGACCTGCCTGCGCCCGCGCCGACTGCCGATGCCCTTTTCCTCCCCGGCGGTCCCGGCGTCGCCCGCCTCCGTGCCGACCCGCGTGTGCGCGCCCTCGTGCTCCAACACCACGAGGCCGGTGCCTGGCTCGCCGCCATTTGCGCCGCGCCCACCGTGCTGCACGACGCCGGCCTGCTCGCCGGACGTCGTTACACCGCCCACCCGAGCGTCGCCGGTGAACTCGCCGCCATCCTTGCCGCCGAGCGCACCGTCACCGACGGCAAAATCCTCACCTCGCGCGGCGCCGGCACCGCCCTCGACTTCGGCCTCGCCCTCGTCGCCCATCTCATTTCGCCCGCCACCGCCGCAGAAATACACCGCGCCATCTGCGCCTGATTTTCCCATCGCACATTCGGCAATTACACAGAGGGCACAAGAGGCTGCACGGAGTTCACCGAGAACACACTGACTTACCCTTCCTCAAATTACATTTCTCGACCTCTCTCTGTGCCCTCTGTGACTCCTCTCGTGTCCTCTGTGTAACTTTCTTAAAACATGTCCGCTTCCTCCCGCTCCTCATCCGAATCCGCCTTCGACCTCATCGTCCTCGGCGGCGGCTCCGCCGGCTTCAACGCCGCCCGCGTCGCCGCCGACCTCGGCAAACGCGTCGCCATCGTTGACGGTGCCAAACAGCTCGGCGGCCTCTGCATCTTGCAGGGCTGTATGCCCTCCAAAACCCTCCTCTACGCGACCGACATTCTCCACCACGCCCAACACGCCGCCCCCTTCGGCTTGCGCATCCCCTCCGCCACCGTGGACATGAAAGCCCTCCACGCCTGGAAAAAACACGTCATCGCCGACTTCGCCGGCTACCGCGCCAAGGCCATGACCAACCCGGAGCGCTTCACCCTCTTCCGCGCCCACGCCCGTTTTGTTGACTCGCACACCGTCGAACTCGCCGACGGCCGCCGCCTCTCAGCCCGCCACTTCCTCATCGGCACCGGGTCCCGCGTATCCGTGCCGCCGATACCCGGCCTCGCCGCCACGCCCGCCTGGACGAGCGACGACGTGCTCGACCTCGATTTTGTCCCCAAGAGCGTGATCGTCCTCGGCGGCGGCATCGTCGCCTGCGAGCTCGCCCAGTTCCTCCGCCGCATCGGTAGCCGCGTAACCTTGATCCAGCGCAGCAAAAACATCCTCCGCGACCATTCTCCCGCCGCCAGCGAGGTCGTGCAACAAGCCTTCCGCGACGAGGGCATTGATCTCCATACCGACACCAAGATCGAAAAAATCTCCGCCCTCCCCGCCGGCGGCGTGAGCGTTACCTTTCTTAGTGCCGGCAAACGCACCGTCCGTCGCGCCGAGCACCTCTTCAACGCCCTCGGCCGCGAGCCCAACACCGCCTCGCTCAACCTCGCCGCCGCCGGCGTGAAAACCACCCCCGCCGGTCGCGTCGCCACCAACCGTTTCCAGCAAACCAGCCAGCCCCATATCTACGCCGGCGGCGACGTCTGCGGCCCCTTCGACATCGTTCACCTCGCCGTCGCCCAAGGCGAACTCGCCGCCCGCCACGCCTTCTTCGCGCCCGCCGCGCGCAAGAAACTCAAACCCATTGACCACGCTCTGTTGCTCAACGTCGTCTTCACCGACCCGCCCCTCGCCACCATCGGCGTGGCTGAGCACGAGTTGATCGCCTCAAAAACGCCCCACCTCGTCGCGAGTTACCCCTTCGACGACCACGGCAAATCCATCCTCATGCGCCAGACACGTGGCTACGTGAAGGTCATCGCCGAGCCAAAACGCGGTCGCATCCTCGGCGCCGAGATCGTCGGTCCGCAGGCGGGCGAATTGATCCACTGCTTCAGCGGACCGCTCGCGATGAAGGCGACCGTTCACGATCTGCTCCGCGCCCCGTGGTATCACCCCACGCTGGCCGAGATACTCACTTATCCATTGGAGGAGCTGGCGGAGAAAGTCCCCGTTTCACGAGAATAGTCCCGTGTTTTCTTTTCGTGTCATTTCGTGTGATTCGTGGGCAAGCTCTTCTTCATGGCCAAGTCCAAGTCCTCTTCGAAATCCGCCCCCGCTCCCGAAGCTCCGCTCGTCCCGGCTTTCCTCGCCGATCTTCTCACGGCGCGTTCGCCTTCCGGCTCCGAGCAGGAGGCGCAGGCGGTCTTTGATCGCCACGTCAAACCGTCCGCCGACACATATGCTCACGATGCCCTCGGCAATCGTCTCGCCACTTTGAATCCCCCTGGCGATCCGGTGCTCATGCTCGCCGGTCACATTGACGAGCTCGGCCTCCAAATCAGCTACGTCAACAAGGACGGCTATCTCTACTTCAGCACCATCGGCGGCCACGATCGCATCATGATCCCCGGTCGCCGCGTGATCATTTCCACGCAGAACGGCCCGGTGCTGGGCGTCACTGGCAAGCGCGCCATCCATCTCATGGACGAGGCCGACCGCAAGAAGGTGCCCGAGATTCATGAGATGTGGATAGACATCGGCGCGAAGACGAAAAAAGAGGCCCTCGCCCGCGTGCGCATCGGCGACGTCGCCACGTTTCAGCAAGGCTTTGAGTTGCTCCACGGAACTGTGGGTGTCGCCCGCGCTTTTGACGACAAGGCCGGGGCCTACATCGTGGGCGAAACACTCCGTCGCCTCGCGACGCAGCGCAAAAAACTCGTGGCCCGCGTTGTCGCCGTCGCCACCGCCCAGGAGGAAATCGGCGTGCGCGGTGCCACCACGGCCGCCTACGCGGTTAATCCGCACCTCGCCGTCGCAGTGGACGTCGGCCACGCGACCGACCATCCGGATTGCGACCCGCGCAAGTATGGCGAGACGACGCTTGGGGGTGGTCCGATCATTTGTCGCGGGCCGAACATCAATCCCTTCATCTACGACCGTCTCGCAGCGTGTGCGAAGCAGCTCGGCATCCCGCACCAATTCGAGGCCGACCCGCGCCCGACCGGCACGGACGCCCGCGCCATCCAAGTGGGACGTGGCGGCGTCGCCACCGGCCTGCTCAGTGTGCCGCTGCGTTACATGCACACTCCGAGTGAATTGGTGGACCTCGCCGACATCGAACACACGGTGCAGTTGCTAGTCGCTTTCGCCCTCTCGCTCAAGGCGGGTGAGCACGGGCACTGGTGAGGGGCGTAGAGGTGTCCTGCGTAGGGGCTTCGCTCGCGAAGACCGCGTAAGACGGACGGGCACCACACACCAAACCCGGTCTTCGCACGCGAAGCCCCTACGAGGGGCCTAGCCCGGTCTTCGTGTATTTTGGCGTAGCGGGGAGCGCCAGCGACCCGGGGTCGGAACGCGTCGCATGGCGCTCCCCGCTACGAGCAGATTTAACCAAGCGCGCGTATCCTCAGAATTGATACGACGCCGTCACGCCGACTTGGCGGGGGTCGGCGCGGCTTTCGTAGCGCGAGGAGACGCCCGCATTCCAGGCGGCCGGCGTGTTGGCGAAGAAGAAAGTGCGTTTCTCGTATTCCGCATCGAGGAGATTGCGCGCCCAGAGGCTGACGCGCCAGCCGTCCCATGCGTAACCGAGGCTGGCGTTGACCACTTCATAGGCGCTGCGTTTTTGGGTGTTGGTGTTTGAGTCGTAGTAATCACCGCGCGCCACGAGTTCGAGGCGGCCGAAGAAGCCGCGCGGCTTCGCGTAACGCAGACCCAAGGTGTAGCCGTAGGCGGGCACGATGGCCAGTTCGCGACCGCCGCCGGCGTTGCCGTTGGTGAGCACGAAGCGCTCGATGTCGGACTGCATGAGCGCGAGGCTGCCGTCGAGCGACCAGCCGTCGGCAAAGGCGTAGGTGATCGAATCCTCGAGGCCGTAGGTGGTGGCGGCGTCGGCGTTGTCGGTGAAGAAGCGGTAGCTGCCGCCGTAGCCGGCGGAGTCGCGGACTTGGGTGTTTTGGCGGGCGGTGTAGAAGGCGGTGAGCTGGTTGCTCACGCCGAGGTCCGTCCACTGGCTGCGCAGGCCGGCCTCGAAGTTCCAGAGGTGCTCGGTCCCGTAGGTCTGCGCGTCGGCGGCGCTGATGCGCGAATCCGTGGCGACGCCGCCGGCTTTGTAGCCGCGTGACACCGAGGCGAAGAGCAACTGGCCGGGGCGCAGGTCGTGCTCGTAGGTGAGCTTGCC
>JAIYBI010000212.1 GCA_027488595.1 Opitutaceae bacterium
GATGCTCCGGGTCCCACGGGCCGCGCAAGGCGACCGCGATCAACACCACGGCAAGGGCCAGCGTGGTGCCGCGCCAGCGCCACTGAGGCGCGGCCGTCCAGACCAGCCTCACCGCGATGAGCGCGAAGCCGGCCACAATCAAAAGTTGCACAATCCAGAGCGGCAGGCCGTAGGCGAACTCCTTGCCCAGCGAACGCTGCGAGACCACAAAGTCCCAGCTCGCGTCACAGAGCATGGCGGAGACCGCCGCTGCAAAACCGAATGCGATGATTCGTGACGCGGTAAACAGCCCGCCCTTGAGCCACTGTGACGACGCGGAGAGCGCGAGCAGGCGGTTTTCCCGCGCGGCGATGGCACCGCCGAGCATGCCCACCGCCAACACGAGGTGCTGCACCATCGTGCCGGACGCGGGCACGCCGCCTTGGAAAAACTTGCGCAGCGCGATCTCGATGACGGGGAGCAGCATCATCGCGCCGAGGATGGCGACCACCACGTAGTCCTCCGCGCCGCAGAGCAGACGGACGAAGCGTGGGCGAGGCGGCAGGTCGGCGGGGTTGTGGGCGGCGGGAGCGCTCATGGACGGCCTACTTGGCGGGATTCGCGGCGCGGAACTCGGCCAGGAGCTTCATGGTCTGATCGTAGATATCGGCCGGCACCACCGGGCCGCGAATGCGGGCATAGGTCGTCTCGCACATCTTCTGCCACTCCAGGTTTTGCGCCAGGGTGAGTCTGGTGACTTTAAGCCCGCGTTTTTCCATCGCGGCGACCGAGTCCACCATCTCCCGGCGACTGGCGGCCTTGATCTCACGACCGGCGATGTCGGCGGCGGCGTGGAGTTTGGCGCGGACGTCGGCCGGGATTTTCTCCCACGTATCCTTGCGCACCACCAGAGCGCCGACGAGCGGGGCCCAGTTGATTTCCAGCATGTAGGGGGCGCGGGTATCCACCTGGCTGGCCATGGCAAAAAAGGGCGGCAGAGGCACGGCATCAATCAGCTTGGTCTGGAGGCTGGGCACGATGTCGGCGGTCTCGATGGGAATGGCGTTGAAGCCGGCGGATTTGTAGATGGCGACCTGCTCGGGGAAGCCGGACCAGCTAAAGAGGCGCAGTTTGCGCAAATCGTCGGGCGTGGTGACGGGCTGGTTGGAGAAGAAGCGCACCCAGCCGCCGTCGGTCCAGAACAGGACGATGAAGCCCTTGGCGGCGAGACGCTCCTCAAGCAAGGGACGGAGCTTTTCGGAAACGTAGTCAACCTCCTCGAGGCTGTGGAAACCCATGGGGATGTTTTGCAGCCCACTCACGCCGAGCTCGATCTCGGACAGGCCGACGGCGGTGAGCATGGCGGCCTGCATGGAGTCGAGTTTCATCATGCCCACCATGTCGGCCTCGCCGCCCTGCGCGCCGCCGGCGAAGATGGTGAGGTTGACCGCACCGCCCGAGTCGGCGCGCCACTGGTCGCCCATGGTCTTGAGCAAGTTGAAGTAGGAGGTGCCCTTGGGCGCGAGGGTGCCGAGCTTGAGCCGCGATGGGGCGGCGGAGACGGCGGGCAACGTGGCCGCGACGGTGAGGGCGGCGAGCAAGCCGAGGACAAAGGAGCGGACGGTGGTGGAAAACATGGTCAGGATTTGGCGGGTTTGGCAGGAAGGAGGAAAAGCTCTTCTTTTTGCGCGAGCAACCAGCGGGCGCGACGCTGCATGACGAGGGTGGCGAGGCGTTGCTCGGGCACGGCGTCAGGGTTGATGGCGAGGGCGCGCTGGAGCAAGGCCTCGAACTGGGCGGCGTCCTGCTGCTCGACGCAGACCGTCTCGGCAAAGGTCACAAAAGTGCCGGCGGTGCGGCCGCCGGAGAGTTCAAGCGAACGCTCGTAATGGCGACGCGCGCGGGTGATGGGGTCATCGCTCCCGCCCTGGCGGCTCAGCTCGTAAGTGATGAGAAAATCGTGGATCGCTCCCCTGCCCCAGCTCTCGTCGAGGACGAGGGCGCGATCAATGAGCGCCTCCATCTGCGGGATCTCGGATAGCAGCGCGGGGTCGTCCTTGCCCACGCCGATGGCCGCGCCGAGGGCGGCGGCGGTCCAGTAGGCCTGGGCGACGTCGGCGGCGCCGAGCACAGCGACGGCGGCGCGCGGATCGGCGGCGAGGGCGGCGGTGAAGCCGGGGTGGCGCGCGGAGAGGCCGCGCAGGCCGTAATCGCGCGCGCGGAGGTAGAGGCGTTTCGCGCGGAGGCGCAGGGTTTGCGCGGCGGCAAAGTTGGTGGCTTCGAGCTCGTCGGCGTCTTGTTGCACGAAAGCGAAGGCGTATTGGGTAAAGCCGCTGGAAGTGGCGAGCAGGAGGCCGCGATGGTTCGGGCTCTCGGAGAGCAGACTCTCCATGAGTTTAAGGCTGAAAGGGACGGCCTGTTTAACCAACTCGGGGTCGTCGTCGGAGGCGAAGGTGGTGCCGCCGCCGGCGAGGGCGTCGCCGAGCTTGTTGACCGCGAATTTATTGACCGAGCAACCGGCCAGTGGGAGGAGGACACAGCCGAGCAAAATGATGCGGGCGGGAGTGCGGCGTGGGTTCATGACCGTTTCAGCGTGAGTGGCGGAGAGAGGGGAGCGAAATAAAAGCCTTTCCCGTCCGACGGTTGAATGGCGATACGAAATCGGGGCGGGTAAATCAAACGGGCCGTGCGCTACGCTTTTTCGCGCTGGGACTGGATGGTGATGATCACGACCGCGCCGAGGATGACCGCCGAGGCGGCGAGGGTATGGGCGGTGATGGGTTCGTTGAGGATGAGCCAGCCAAGGAACACGGCGACGACGGGATTCACGTAGGCGTAAGTGGCGGTGCGGGCGGGCGGGGCGTGTTTGAGCAACCACACAAAGGCGGTGTAGCCGGCAAGACAGCCCGCGACGACCAAGTAGGCGAAGGCGAGCCAGGACCGGGTGGTAATTGAGCCCGTGTGCCACGCCGCTATGTCGCCATGCGCCCAGGCGGCGAGCCCCAGCCAGACACTGCCGGCGAGCATCTGGGCCGCAGCGCCGACGAAGGGTGGCGCCGGATTGCGTGCGTAGCGGCCGAAAATCGAGCCGATGGCCCAAGAGACGCAGGAGACCAGAATGACGGCCACACCCACGAGATCGAGGCGGTCCGGCGACGCGTGTTGCCACGGCGCGGCCAGCCAGGCGACGCCGGCGAAGCCGAGAAGCATCGCACCCAAGGTCACGGCACCCGGCCGCCGCCCGCCCGGCCAGGCCCAGTCGGCCAGCACAATGAAGAGGGGGCTTGCACCGATGATGAGTGCGGTGATGCCGGAGGGCACGCTCTGCTCGGCCCAGGAAACGAGACCGTTGCCACCGAGGAGCAGGAAAAAGCCGGAGATGAAGGCATCGCGCCACTGGCGGGCGGTGGGCATGACGGCGCCACGAAGTTTGAGAAAGGTCATCAGCACCACACCCGCGATCGCGAATCGCAGCGCGGCCATGGCAAAGGGCGGCATGGTTTCCACGCCGACGCGGATGGCCAGGTAGGTGCTACCCCACACGAGGTAAATCGTGGTGAAGGCGAGCACGTAAGCGCGCAGCGGCGGGCGGGAGTCAGGCATTGGGAAATCCATACCAGAGGCACCGAGTCGGACCAAGCAACGACCGTTTAGTGTCACACCACTTATTGACCAAAACGGGTCTAGTGAAACGTGAGCTGCTTTGAGGGGGAGAGGTGACAGGATTGCTGGCAGGCGAGGAGCAGACGGGGTTGCCGAAGGCGAGGTTGATGGCGGTGAGACTGGCATTTACCGGGCAGCACAGCCTGGAGGAGGTCGCGGATTTAACAGGGATGGCGCGCGGTCGGGTGATTGAGTGAATCAAGCGCTTTCGCGCCAAGGGGGGGGTGGGGCTCAGCAACAAGCCGAGAGGAGGAGCGAAGGCGGCGCACACCGAAGTGCCTCGGGAAGCTGAAGCCGAGTTGAGGAAGGGACTCAAATAGGGCCGGTGGAAAAGGGCCGAGGAGATCCAAAGTTGGGCGAAGACCCGGGGAGTGGTTCTTTCCCGTCCCGGAGTGTATGAGTGGCTGCTGCGGGTGAAGGCGAAGGTGAAGATGTCGCGCAAAGGCCACGCGAAAATGCATCCGGCGAGAGCAGAGGCGTTTAAACTGGAGTTGGACGTGCGTCTGGCTGCTTTCGGTTTGCCGAAGGGAACAAAGGTGCGGGTCTACGTGGCCGACGAACAGCGATACGGACTGATCAGTGTGTTGCGCCGGGGGGGGAGAACTTACTGAGGCACCGCCCCACCGCGCCTTAACGCACGCGCTACCAATGGGACTATCTTTACGCCGCGCTTGAGATAGCCGGCGATGGCTTGGCCGAGGCCATGTTTGCCGACGGCGTCAGTCTGGGGATGAGCCAAGCCTTCCTGTGCAGCTCGGCGCGCGCGATCCCGACGCGGTGCATGTGGTGATCTGGGATCAAACAGGCTTTTATCAAAACACCTAAACCCCGCTCGAATAGCAGCCCTCGAACGACCGTATTCTTTCGCTGCCGCCCTACAGCCCGGAACTCAACCCAGTCGAAAAACTCGGCGACCTGATCAATGACCGCATCGGCAACATCTTTTACGACCCGCTGCCCGACATTGAGGCCACCATCAGCGAAAAACTCCGCCCGATCTGGCATGGCCCGGAGCGCGTCCGTAACTTGATCGGCGATGGTGGCGCCTCTCTAGCTAACTTTAAACAGAACCGTAGCCATTTTTTCCCGTTGTTTTAGTGCCTGCGGATAAAGACTATATGCTTGGATTTTAGACAGCGAATCGTTGCCACTTACGTTAAGGGCGAGAGAGGACTCAGGAAGAGGTGACGAAGCGTTTCCGGGTTTCACTGGAAATGGTCAAGAAGCTGTTGCAGCAAAGACGCCGGACCGGGGAGATCGAAGCGAGGCATCGGTTTTCCGGCAAGAAGGCGAGGCTGATGCCTGGGTGAGGCAAGGAACTGAAGGGTTTGGTGGGCAAAACAGCCGGACATTACGATTGCTGAGATCACGGGCCGTCTCGGCTTGGTCTGCACGATTCCGACTATCCATCAGGTTCCCGTGAAGCTGGGGCGAACATATAAAAAGATACCCTCGATGCGGCCGAACAAGACCGTCCCGACGTCGCGCAAAAAGGCCGCCGCTGGAACCAGGGCCAAGGCGGGCTCGATCCTGCGCGACTGGTCTTCATCGACGAGTCGGCGGCCAAGACTGATAGGACTCGACTGCGTGCCCCCTCGCCGCGAGGGGAACGCCTGGTCTGCCATGCTCCTCACGGTCACTGATGCACTACCACTATGGTCTCCTCGGTCCGTCTCCACGGCACCACGGCATGCATGACCAGTGAGGGTGCCACCAACACTGGGGTCTTTCGCGCCTAAGTTCGTCGGTTCTGAAAAACGCCATTTTAAGCCGGACAAGCAAGGCCTGCCATAGGGCGAGCGTAGAGGAGTGCGGAGAGCAGGTGGAGCAAAAGAGCCAAAAAGAAGCCCAGGAGCTTCTTGAAGTTCATGGCGGCTGCACTGAATAGGGCGTTCAGCTTGTCGCCCAAGGTGCCTCTCAAGCGATTGCGCTTCAAATGGCAATCGGTTTTCAGGTGGCCGATGGTCGGCTCGAAGGCAACTCGATGCTTCATCCAGCACCAGATTCATTTGGGGATTGAACCGCGCCCGCGTCGCCCCACCAGCACCTCGGCCGACCAGGTGTGGTAATGGCCTCGGTAGCCCATGTCCACGTGAACCGCTTTGAGCTGTTCATTTTTGTTATAAAGACGCTCCAACTGCTCCATTTGGGGCTTCAGGGTGTGTCCGTCATACGGATTGCCCGGCATACACATCGCCCCCGATAGCCAGCCGCCCTTGCTCGTCGCCGCTATACTGACCTTCTGGCCAAACTCATATTCTCGTTGCGCTTTACCCTTGGCGATGCACGCCGCCTCGGGCGCTTGGACACTGTAAACCTTTTCCTTATCTCCCCGCTTCTGGACATGGATGCGTTTACTTGTATCAAGCAGACTGCGCAGCGACTCCGGCGGACTTTGCCGCTCGATTTCGCGGAGCACCCGCCCCAGATTGGTTCGTAGTTTTCTGGTGCAGGCCTTGCCTGGCGCATCTGCCGGGCGTGTGCGTAACGCCCCGACATCACCAGTCGCCGGCACACCTGCTCATAGCTTTGCTTAATCGTCGCTCCTGATTTGCGGGCCTCTTTTACCAAACGCTCGCGAGCCCAGTCGTAGATCCATGCATCTATCTAATAAAGGCCATATTATGTCTTATCTGTGGTGTCCACGTTCACGTGGGTGATTTGCGCGGATAGGATCACTCCCATCGTATCGCCAGTGTCGATCATGGCATTCAGCATCGCCTCCGCTCCGGCCTCTCGGAGCCGCTTGCTCCACTTGGTCACGCTCGACGGATCGATCGGCATTTCATGCTCAAAAACTGCCTCCAGCTGAAGAGCTACCAATAAGGATTCTCAACCCAACCGGCCACCACCGCCTCGTCGCTCAGGTCGTGCTGATGTTTTAGATAACCTAGAGCCACCATTAGCCTTGTATCAATCTCCAGAGCGCCGGTTTCATCATGATATGCCGGCGCCAAGTGCTCTTCGAACGCCGCCCAGTTGATCTGCGCCCCCGGCTTCACCAAGGGATGATTCGCATCCACAAGGAAGGACAGCTCCACCCGAAACAACTCCCGTTGCGGCTCAGGCGTCAGCTTCTTTGGTTTCATTCGTTTTCCCGGATTATTTGTCGTAATCAAAGGTTTTCGTGAAAACACATAGTCCGTTAACATCGCAAGAAATTATCAATGAAGATCTTAAGATACCTCCAGCACCGACTATTCAAAAATTCTCTAGCGTAAGAACTCTTCCTGAGCTTAAGACTTCGGAGGAGTCGAGTAAACAAGTGCCAGTCGCTTTAAAAGCAGAAGGCCCGGTTATGCTTTCGCACAACCGGGCCATAAACCTGGCAACGACCTACTCTCGCGGGGCCTAACGCCCTACTACCATCAGCTGCTCGGGGCTTAACGGCCGTGTTCGGGATGGGAACGGGTGGA